>NZ_BCPP01000564.1:0-4730 GCF_016586125.1 Burkholderia sp. E168m23 | reverse complement strand
GTGTCGGTCATCCCGCGCAGGAAAGTTGTGCGCGCATCGAAACGGCACACCAGCAGCGTGACGACCAGCGTCGCCATCGTAAACAACGCGACGGTGGTCGCGAGCCACGGCGCGTCGACGCCGTTCGCGGCGCCGCACCGCGCATCCGGCGCGAAATGCGCGGCCGCCATCGCCGTGTAGTGCATGCCGGTAATCGCGAGGCCCATGATGACGGCCGCGCCGATACGTTGCGCGGTCGCGTGGCGCGCCTGCTGCATGCGCAACGCCTGTGCAATCCACAACGCGGCCGTCGATGCGATCACCGCGATGCCGATCGACGCGGCGAACAGCGCGGCATCGTAGCGAATGCCGGGCTGCATGTGCATCGCGGCCATCCCCGTGTAGTGCATGCCGGCGATCCCGCCGCCCATCAGCACACCGCCCATGCACAGCCGCCGCCAGCCCAGCCGTGCGCGCGTGACGACGTTCAGCGCGAAATACGATACGAGCACCGCGATCGCCAGCGACGCGCCCGTTTCCTGCCACGCATAGCCGAGCGGCACCGGCAACGAAAACGCGAGCATGCCGACGAAATGCATCGACCAGATTCCGGTGCCCATCGCCGCCGCGCCGCCGCCGAGCCACGCGCGCTTGAGCTTCGGATCGTCGAGCAGCGAGATGAACGCGGCGAGGTCGAGCGTCGTATACGACGCCAGCGTCGCGATCGCGAGCGACAGCACGACGAGCGGAAGGTTGTAGATGCCATGCATGATCGGGCGCCCGCAACGGGTTGAGTGCATCGCCGCGGCGGGGGCAAGCGCCCGTCCCGCGGCCATCAGGCCGACGTTCGATGTCAGGCCGGCGGCACGCCTGCGTTGGGTGCATGCGCCTGTGCAGCCGGCCCGGCCAGCACGAGAATGTCGAACGGCGTGCCCTCCCGCGTTTCGAAGCGACGCACGAGCTCGATCTGATGCGCGGACATCACGCTGCCTTTCGTCATCAGCAACACGCCGCGATGCGTGCGCAGATCGTCGGCAAGCTCCATCCCTTCGCGCAGTTGCGCCGACCGGATTTCCGCGACGGACGCCGCGATGCCGAGGCTCGCCGGGTCCCGCATCAACTCGATGAAGCCTGCAACCAGTTGCGGGTCGTAACGCACGCTCGCCTGCGAGCGCAACACGTCGATCGCCTGCTCGATCGAATGCGGCGCACCGATTTCGCCGTGGCGCAACCCTTCGAAGTCGCGCGCGATCGCGACGATCCGCGACCCGATCGGGATCGCATCGCCGACCAGCCCGTCCGGCGTGCCGCGGCCGTTGAAGCGCTCGTACTGGTGCAGCACGATCGATGCAACCTTGTGCAACTGGGCGACCGGCGTCAGCACCATCTGCGCACGCAACGGATGCTCCTGAAACACGCGATGCTCGTCCGTCGTCATCCGCGCGAGCGGCTTGTGCAGCAATTCGTCCGGCAGCGACAGCTTGCCGATGCCGTGCAACAGCCCCGCGAAGTAGACGTCCTGCGCATGCAGTTCGCTCATCCCCGACGCCAGCGCGAGCCGGCGCGCGATCTCGCCCACCCGCATCGCGTGCCCGCTCGCGGCCCCGCAGCGCAGCTCGATCATGCTTGCGCACACCTGAACCATCGCCGTGAAACTACTTTTCAGGTCGCTTTGCGCCGCTTCGAGAAACATCACCGTCTGGCCGAGTTCCTCGGTGCGTGCGCGAACCTGCGTTTCGAGGTCCGTATTGAAACGGCGCAGTGCTTCGTTCTGCGCCTCCGTCAGCGCCGCCAGCCGGGCCGCTTCGCGACGCAGACGGCGCTGTTCCAGCGCCTGCTCGATGGTCAGCAGCAGGTCGTGATCGTCCCACGGCTTGTTCAGGTAGCGATACACGCCGCCTTCGTTGACGGCCTGCACGACCGACGCGAGCTCCGCATAGCCGGTCAGCAAGATGCGCATCGTGTCCGGGTACAGCGCCCGTGCACGCGCCAGGAATTCCGCGCCGCTCATGTGCGGCATCCGCATGTCGGACACGATCAGGTCGATGTCGGTCGACGCCAGGATCTCGAGCGCCGTCTCGCCACTGTCGGCAGTCACGATGTCGTAGCCGGCGGGCCGGAATACGCGCCGGAGCGCCGACACCACGTTCGGTTCGTCGTCGACCAGCAGGATCGACGGGACGCGGGGCACTTCAACGGATGCGGATGCGGCTGCGGTGTCGGACGTTTCGGGCGCCACGGCATTCACGCCGTTTGTTGCAGATGTCGTCATAATCGGCCTCGGATCAATTATTTACGCCCTCTCTGCAACATCGGCCGACGCCGCGTTTTCCACATGGGTGAAAACGCTAATACGTGCGTGCCGATTTCAACCGGAATGCATCACGCGAACGCTACGTCGCTGCCGTGCCCGGTTCGCGCCGATAGTAGATGTCCCATTCCGCTTCATCGGTTCGCACGAAGCCGTGCCGTTCGTAGAAGCGGTTCGAGTCGCTGCCGCGCAATGCGCCGACGCGAACGGGCATCCGTCGTTCGTCGGCGGCAGCAAATATCTCGCGCAGCACGGCGGCGCCAATACCCTTGCCCTGATGCGCGGGCACGATATACAGGTGGTCGAGCAACCAGTGATCCGCCATCGGGCGGAGCGTATAGAAACCCGCACGCGAATGGCCGGCTTCGATGAAGCGGCAGAGCGCCGGGTCGAACGACGCGAGAAACCGGTCGCGCGCACGCTGCGGATCGAAACGGCCGATGCGCTCGAGGCTGTCGCGCATCGCGGCGATGCGGATCGCGACGAGGGCGTCGGCGTCGGCTTGCGTGACGGGGAGGAAGGTCAGGGTCGTTGTCATCGAGCGGCGGGATTCGTGCGGGAGCGCGTACCCGGCGTGGCGCGGCGGCGCCAGCCGGGTTTCGACGGGGACTTCGGTGCAGCACGTCACGCCCCCGATCCGTGAGCATGACGCAAGCGAGCCGATGCAATCGGCTCAAGGAATAAAAAGCGCTGGCCGATGCCCTGGCCAGCAAAACGGTTCTGGCGATCCGAGGTTGGTGTGTGCCAGAACCACATGCATTGAACGGCGTACGCCCGACAATCTGTGATCGCAGTTTAGGCCAGGCTAAGCGATGCGATCAGGTCTGCGCCCGCGCCCGTCGACCTGAACGCATCGTCGGGCTTCGGTACTTCCCATGTTGCGATCATCTCGTCAGTCGGAAGATAGTCGGGATCGGCCGACGCGACGCCAACCCACACGCCTTGGGATACCTGCCTGCCATGGAGATAAAAGTGCAGCTCCCGGCCAGCGCGTTCGCACGTACACCTGATTCGCTCCACCGACTGACCCAGTCTTCTGATCCGCGCGACCTGGTTGCGATCCAGTTCGAACATGGCACTCATCACGCCGTCGCAATCGCCGATGCCGAGCATGTTGCTGTCGTCAGTGAATGCCCACGAAGGATGCGGCGTGCCTAGGCGCAGCATGAAAAAAGCTGCGGACTCTGAACCAATCATCATGTTTCTCCGGCAAAAAATACGTCGCTCCACCCACTGAAACTTGATAAGAACGTACGTTCATCCCATCCTGCTTTTCCCGCCTGCCTCAAGGTTCGAATAGACGTACGCCAGCGCCTGATAATGGGCAGGCGCGACATTGAAACGCGCACCGCCCGTCGCTTCCGAAGCCCCTACACGCTTGCCTGCCGGGGTACGGTTTCCGCGGCGATACTGTCTGAACCGGACAGCCTCACCGCAACTGCGGCGGCGGCCGTGCTCCCGTAGACGTTCAGGGCGGTCCGCCCCATGTCGAAAAAGGCATCGACGCCCAGCAGCAGCAGCACCGCATCGGCCGGCAACCCGATCGACGTGAGAACGATGGTGATGGCGACGATCGCCCCGGAGGGCACATTGGCCGCGCCGTCGATGGTGATGATCGTCAAGATCAGGATCGTGATCACCAGCGGCCAGGACCAGACGAGATGATAGGCATCGGCCAGGTAGCCGACCGCAAGGGCCGTGTAAAGTACCGCGCCGTCGCGATTGAAAATGTAGGCCAGCGGCAAGATCGTGGACGCCACGCCGTAGGGCACGCCCAATTCAACCAGCTTCTTCAGGTGCAACGGGTAGGTAATTTCGGACGAACGCGTCGTGAAACCCAGGATCAGCGGCTCCTTCACCTTCCTGAGAACGGCGAGCGGCGACTGACCGGCGACGCGAATGACGATGGTGAGGACGACCGCCAGAATCGCCATGCCGAGATAGGCGACGCCCAGAAGCTCGACAAGCGAGTGCGCGCCGGTGAACCCCTTGGCCGACAACAGCTGCGCGATCGCGGCAAAGATCGCGAGCGGCGACCATGCGATCACCCACTGGACCATCTTGAACAATCCCGACAGCAGCGCCTCGAAAACGGCAATCGCGGGCTCGGCACGCTCCGGCGCGGCCGCCAGGGCCGCCCCGAAAATCACCCCGAAAACCAGCACGGGGAGCGAATTCCCCGCGGCGAGCGCAGCGACGATGTTGGCGGGGATCAGATCGACGAGGAATTTCGTCCAGTCGATACTGGACGCAAGCGCGGCGGGCATCGATCCGGACTGAACCATGCTCGCCCCGAGACCCGGTCGAAATGCAAAGTTGAGCAGCAGGCCAAGCGAGGCGGCCAGACCCGTCATCAACACGAAGAAGCCGATACTCGACAGTGCGACCTTGCCGAGCCGCTCGCGAAGCCGGCCCGCACGAAAGACCCCGACCGTGACCG
>NZ_BCPP01000563.1:0-4729 GCF_016586125.1 Burkholderia sp. E168m23 | reverse complement strand
CGCGGTCGCCCGAGCTGCTGGAACGTGCGAACGCGAACCCGCGGGTCGCGTCGCAGCTCGAGCCGTAATAACTTCGTATAGCATACATTATACGAAGTTATACGACAATCCGGGCGACTGGAAATCCGCCGGCTCCCCGTCGTCGAAATGCGTATCGACCACGGCCCCGGCTATCGCGTCTATTACGTGAGGCGCGGAACGATATGGGTCATCCTGCTCTGCGGCGGCGATAAATCGACGCAACAGGCCGACATCCGCGCCGCGCACGCAATGCCCGCGCACCTCGACATGGAGTGATCGATGGACAAGATCAAGACGCGGCCGTGGGATTCGGCCGAACACCTGAAAACCGAAGACGACATGGCCGACTACTTCGACGCCTGCCTGCAGGAGGCCGGCGACGATCCGGCCTTCATCGCGCATGCGCTCGGCGTGATCGCCCGTGCCCGCGGCATGTCGCAGGTCGCCCGCGATGCGGGCCTGTCGCGCGAAGGGCTGTACAAGGCGCTGTCGCACGACGGCAATCCGAGCTTCGGCACGATCCTGAAGGTCATCAAGGCGCTCGGCCTGCAATTGCACGGCGCCAAGGCTGCCGCGTGAGCCGGCGGTGCACGGCGTCGCGCCGCGGGTGCAATGCCCGTACCCGCGTCAGTGCAGCCACCCGGCCGCCCAGCGCGGCACCAGCGACACCAGATACAACCCGAGCCCGATCAGCCCGCCGACCAGCGTGCCGTTGATCCGGATGTATTGCAGATCCTTGCCGATGTTCAGCTCGATCTGTCGCGACATCTCGCGCGCATCCCAGTTGCGCACCGTGTCGCGAATGTGGCGCATCAGGAAATCGGCGAAATCGGGCGCCATCTCGTGCACGGCCCGCTCCACATGCTCGTTCAGCGACGCACGCAGCGCCGGGCTCCCGGCGAGCCGCGCGCCGAGCCAGCCGCCCAGCGTCGCGGCCTGCCGGTGCAGCGCCGAATCGGGGCGGGCGAGATCGGCCTTCAGCCACGCACGCAACTGGTCCCACAAGTCGCGCACATACTCGTTGAACGCATCGCCGTCGCGAATATAGCGCTTGATCTCCTCGCCCTTCGCGATGAACGCAGGGTCGTGCTTCAGCCGCTCGGTCAGCCGCACGACCGTCCGGTCGAAGCGTTGCCGCAGCTCGTGCTCGGGGTCGGCCGCCACGCCTTCGAGCACGCGGCTCACCGCGCTCGCGAGCATGCGCGCGCCGTTCTCGCCGAACCACTGCGTCGGCATGATCTTCTCGACCTTCGGGTATTGCGTCTTCAGCCACTCGACGATGAAGCCCGCGATCACCTCGCGGTTCTCTTCCTTGTCGAGCACGTCGACCACCTGTTCGATCGCGTCGTCGAGCAGCGCCTGGTGGCGGCCGTCCTTCGTCAGCGTATCGAGGATCGCGCCGGCCGATTGCGACAGGTCGACCCGGTCGATCACCGCGCGGAATGCATCGTGGACGAACGACTGGATCCGCGCGTCGTCGGTCATGTCGAGCGCGAAGCTCATCAGCTTCGTCACGTAGCCGCCGAGCGCGTCGGTGTTCGCCGGCTCGCCGAGCCACGCGCCGAGCTTCTGCGCGGGATCGTGCTGGCGGATCTGCGCGGCGAGCGCATCGGGGCCGAGGAATTTCTCGCGCACGAATACCGCGAGGTTGTCGGCGATCTTGTCCTTGTTCTTCGGAATGATCTCGGTATGGCGCGACACGAACGGGATCGGTACGCGACGGAACAGTGCGACGACCGCGAACCAGTCGGCGAGCGCACCGACCATCGCGGCTTCGGCGACGGCCTTGAAACCGTCGACCCACGGGCCGCGCGGCAGCAGGATGGTGGTGACGAACACCGCGACGGCGGCCAGGAGCAGCCATAGCGCGCGGCGCTTGCTGCGTTTCAGTTCGAGAGCTTTGTCTGGCGTCATGGGCGACCGGTGAAACGGCAATGCCGCTAATATGCACCGATCGCCGACCGACGACAAACCCGCACGCCGGGCATGCCGCCCGGCACGGGCTTCGCCCACGTGCCAGTTGCCCGGTGCGAACGCGGCCACGCCGGCCGCGTTCGTTCACCGCGTCACAGAAACGTTTTCAGGTTCACCGCCGGATCGGCCAGCTTCACCGGATCGGGCACCGCCCCTGCCGCGATCAGCCGGCGCGACGCACCGATGTCGCGCCCCAGGTTCGCCGCGGCCACCGCGACGATCCTGCCGTCGTCGCCGAGCCCGAACACCGTGAACGGCCCGCTTGCCGGATCGCCGCGCACGACGATCGTGCGCTCGCTGCCGAACAGCCCGAGCATCTGCAGGTTGCAGTCGTACTGATCGGACCACAGCCACGGCAGCTCGGCATAGGTCTCGTCGGCGCCGAGCAGGTTCGCGGCCGCGACGGCTGGCTGGTTTTCGGCCACCTGCCACGATTCGATCCGCACATGCCGCCCGAGCAGCGGGTTGAAGTGCATCGTCACCTCGCCGGCCGCGAAGATCGCGGCATCGGCCGTGCGGCAGCCTGCGTCGACGCGTATCCCGTTGTCGACGTCGAGCCCGGCCGCCTGCGCCAGCTCGACGTTGGGCACGACGCCGATGCCGACCACGACGATGTCGGCCGGCACGTCGCCGCGATCGGTCTCGACGACCGCGTCGCCGCCCGGCGCGCGCCGAATCGCGCGCGGCAGCGTCGCCAACTGGAAGATCACGCCGCGCGCCTCGTGCAACCGGCGCGCGTAAGCACCGACCACTTCCGGCAACGCGCGCTGCAGCAACCGCGGCGCCGGGTCGATTACCGTCACGTCACAACCGAGCTGGCGTGCCGCCGCCGCGACCTCGAGGCCGATGAAGCCGCCGCCGAGCACCGCCACGCGGCGCCCGGGCGCCAGTCGCGCACGCAACGCACGCGCATCGTCGACCGTGCGGACGTAGTGCACCGCGACACCTTCGTCGATCGCCCCGCCGAACGGGCGCACGCGCGAGCCCGTCGCGAGCACGAGCTGGCCGTACGGCACCGTCGCACCGTCGTCGAGCCGCACCCGCCGCGCGTCGCGCTCGATCGCGTCGACCCGCGTGCCGAGCCGCAGCTCGATACGCTGCGTGTCGTACCACGCGGCATCGCGGATGAACGCGCGCCGTTCGCCGCCGTCCGTCAGCAGCGCGTCCTTCGACAGCGCCGGCCGGTCGTACGGCAGCTCGCGCTCCGCGCCGATCATCACGATGCGCGCCGTTGCATCGCGTTCGCGCAGTGCTTCTGCCGTACGCCGCGCCGCGTGGCCGGCGCCGACGATCACGAACGGATCAGCCGACATTGACTTCCACCTGCCCGTCGACGATCCGGATCGGATAGGTCCGCACCGGCTCGGTGATCGGCGCGCATTTCGGCGCGCCGGTGCGAATGTCGATCAGCCCCTGGTGCAGCGGGCATTCGACGCAGCCGTCCTCCACATAGCCTTCGGACAGCCGCGCATGGCCGTGCGTGCAGAGGTCGTGCATCGCGAACAGTTCGTCGCCGATCCGGAACACGGCGATCGGCTTCTGGCCGGCGACCCGCGCCGCCGGTTCGTCTTCGGAAAATTCGTCGAAAGCGCCGAGCGGATGCCACTCGGCCAGCGTTGCTTCGGTCATGTCGGTTCCTTGCTTCGTCAGAGCGGTCAGATCGGTCAGATCGGCGTCGCGAGCAGCGTCTGCACGCGCGACGTGTCGTAGATCACGCGCTTGGTCTTGTAGCGCCAGCCGTCGGGCGTGCGCACGACCGTGTCGTAGTACTTGCCGGCCTGGTACACGTTCGATTCGCCGTTGCTGCGCGTCTGCACGACCACGTAATTGCTCTCGGTATCGAATTCGCCGTCGCGTTCGGCGACGATCGTCAGGCCCGACGTCATGTGCCGGTACGTGTGCTCCTCGTAGATGTTCGCGTGCCGCAGCGACACCACGCGGTCGCGCAGCATCCGCTGGTTCGTGCAGTGCACGATCCCGACCGGCAGCCCGAGATCGGCGTTCTCCTTCGGCACGATCTCGTACGTGCAGTCCTCGGTGAACATCTCCGGCCAGTGTTCGAGCCGGTCGTTGTCGAGGTGCCCGATGTAGCGGTTCTGGAGCATGTAAATCTCGAACCACGTCTTCATGTCTTCCGTCATTTTTTGCTCCCGCCTCAATAGCCCATCAGCTTCTGGTAGCCGACCCAGAACTTGCGGATCAGGCTCTCGGTGATCACCGTGTCCTGCTGGTCCGGATTGCCGCGCGACATCTCGATCACCGACGTCGCGTCGGCATCGCGCACCGTGCCGCGCTGCACGAGCTCGGTCGCCTCCGTGTCTTCCATCGAGATGTAGCCGGCCGGCCCGACGAGGTTCGCCTGCTTGATGCGCAGCGCGCGCAGCTCGGGCGTGTCGTCCGCATAGCCGAAGAAGTGGAAGATCAACTCGAAGTTGTCGGGGCCCTTCGGCAGGATCTGCCGCGCGACCAGCGTGTTGTGGATCTGCTGGATCACGAGCTGCGGAAAGATCGGCTGGATATGGTTCGTGCAGTCCTCGTCGTATTCGGACACGAGATCGAGGATCGATTCGTCTTCCAGATGGAAGCCCTCGTCGAACGAACGGATGTTCTGCTGCTTGTACGCGGCCGACGTATCGTCGCCCGTCTTCGTCACCGTGATGATGCTGTGCAGCCCGTGGTTCGCATCCGGAATCGAGCGCGCCTTCATCCCGACGCGGAAGATGTTGAAGGTCGT
>NZ_BCPP01000562.1:0-4734 GCF_016586125.1 Burkholderia sp. E168m23 | reverse complement strand
GATCATCGTGCCGATCGCGACGGAGCTGCCGGAGAAGGTCAACAGCGTGCTGTGGATTCGCCGCGGGAAAGACACGCTGGCGTTCGGCAACATCACCGGTGCGATGGTGTTCCAGGGCACGCTGCTGCCGGCCATCGGCATTATGCTGACGCCGTGGGAGCCGCGCCCCGAAGTGCTGACCGGCGTGATCATCACGCTCGCGGCGGCGGCCTGGCTGCGCGTCAATGCACGTACGCGCGGGCTCGCGATCTGGGCGTTGCTTGCGAATGGCGCGGGTTATGCGGGATATCTGGCGGTGACGCTGGCGCGTTGAACGCCGGTCGGGCGCGCCGGCCGACCAACACGTCGGCGCGCGCGCTTCACGGCGCCGGATGCGGGCGGCAGCTGCGACGCCCGCATCCCGCCGATCAGGAACCCTTGACGAGTTTGACGATCGTCAACGTGCCGTCGACTTTCTCGATCCGCACCTTGACCTTGTCGCCCGCATGCGCTTGCGCGAGCATCGCCGCATCCTTCGCCTTGAACGCCATCGTCATCGGCGGCATCCCGACGTTCTGCAGCGCGCCGTGCTTCAACGTGATCTTGCCGCTCGCGGCATCGACCTTCTTCACTTCGGCGTCGGTCAGCGCGGCGTTCGATTCCGTCGCGCCGTCCGACGACATCTTCATGCCGGACATGTCCATGTTCGACATCTCGCCGGCGGCAAGCGCCGGTACCGCGAAAGCACTCAGCGCGACGACAGCGGTTACAGCAGCGATCAATTGATTCATCTTCATCGTGATTCTCCGGTGGGAAGGGATGGCACGTTCGTGCCGGAAGGAACTGCATCGGAATGCCGCGCTCGGCTCGCGCTTCGCGCACGACGGCGCTGCAGCAGAAGCCACGCGGCGGGAATGACGAACATCGACAGCAGCGGCGCCGTGACCATGCCGCCGACCATCGGCGCGGCGATGCGCTGCATGACTTCGGAACCGGCGCCGTGGCCGATCATGATCGGCACGAGGCCGGCGAGCACGACGGCGACCGTCATCGCCTTCGGCCGCACGCGCAGCACCGCGCCTTCGCGAATCGTGTCGAGCAGCAACGCATCGGTCAGCGGTTCGCCGGCATCGAGCCGGCGCTGCAGCGCGCCCTTCAGGTACAGCAGCATCACCACGCCGAATTCGGCCGCCACGCCCGCCAGCGCGATGAACCCGACCGACGTCGCGACGGACACCGCATGGCCGAGCGCCCATACGAGCCAGAATCCGCCGACCAGCGCGAACGGCACCGTCGACATCAGCAGCAACGCGTCGGCCGCCGAATCGAACGTGACGAACAGCAGCACGAAGATCACGACGAGCGTGACGGGCACGACGGTGCGCAGCGTCGCCGCCGCGCGTTCGAGATACTCGAACTGTCCCGACCACGCGATCGAATAGCCGGGCGGCAACGCGACCTGCCGCGCGACGGCCTGCTGCATCGCACGAACCGCCGTGCTCAGGTCGACCCCGCGGAGATCGACGTACACGTAGCCGGACAGCCGTGCGTTCTCGCTGCGGATCATCGGCGGCCCGTCGGCGATCGCGACACGCGCGACGTCGCCGAGGCGAATCTGCGCGCCGCGCGCGGTGACGACCGGCAGTTGCCGCAAGTTCTCGAGCGAATCGCGGATCTCGCGTGGATAGCGGATGTTGATCGGGAAACGCTCGCGCCCGGCGATCACTTCGCCGATGTCCTCGCCGCCGATCGCCGACGACACGACCGACTGGATATCCGCCACCGACAGCCCGTAACGCGCGGCGGCGAGCCGATCGATGTCGACGTCGACGTAGCGGCCGCCGTTCAGCCGTTCCGCGAGCGCGGACGTCACGCCCGGCACGCGCTTCACGGCGGCCTCGACCTGCGTCGCGATCGCGTCGATTCCCGTCAGGTCCGGCCCGGAAATCTTCACGCCGACCGGCGTCTTGATCCCGGTGGACAGCATGTCGAGCCGGTTGCGGATCGGCGGCACCCATACGTTCGACAGGCCCGGCACCCTCACCGTCCGGTCGAGTTCGTCGACGAGCTTCTCCGGCGTCATGCCCGGCCGCCATGTGCTGCGCGGCTTGAAGCGGATCGTCGTCTCGAACATCTCGAGCGGCGCGGGGTCGGTCGCGGTATCGGCTCGGCCCGACTTGCCGAACACAGTGTCGACCTCGGGCACGGTCTTGATCAGCCGGTCGGTCTGCTGCAGCAGCTCGCTCGCCTTGTCCGCCGAGATGCCCGGCAGCGCGGTCGGCATGTACAGCAAGTCGCCTTCGTCGAGCGGCGGCATGAATTCGCCACCGAGCCGCGACAACGGCACGGCCGTCAGCACGAGCGCGACGACCGCCACGCCGATCGCGGCCCACGGGCGCCGCAACGTCGCTTCGAGCAGCGGCCGGTACAGGCGGATCAGCACGCGATTGATCGGGTTCGCGTGCTCGTGCGGAATGCGGCCGCGCACCAGATAGCCCATCAGCACCGGCACCAGCGTCACCGACAACCCGGCGGCCGCCGCGATCGTATAGGTCTTCGTGAACGCCAGCGGCGCGAACAGCTTGCCCTCCTGCCCTTCCAGCGAAAACACCGGAACGAACGACAGCGTGATGATCAGCAGCGAGAAGAACAGCGCGGGCCCGACTTCCGCGGCCGATGCCGCGACGAGCTCCCAGCGACGCGCGGCCGTGAGCGGCTCGCCCGGATGCGCGTGGTCGTACGCTTCCAGATGCTTGTGCGCGTTCTCGATCATCACGATCGCCGCGTCGATCATCGCGCCGATCGCGATCGCGATCCCCCCGAGCGACATCAGGTTGGCATTCACGCCCTGGTAGCGCATCACGATGAACGCGGCCAATACGCCGAGCGGCAGCGACAGGATCGCGACCAGCGCGCTGCGCAGATGGAACAGGAACACCGCGCAGACGACACCGACGATGACGAATTCCTCGATCAGCTTGTCCGTCAGGTTGTCGACCGCGCGCGCGATCAGTTGCGATCGGTCGTAGGTCGTGACGATCTCGACGCCGGCAGGCAGCGAACGCTTGAGGTCGGCGAGCTTCGCCTTCACCGCGTCGATCGTCGTCAGCGCGTTCTTGCCCGAGCGCATCACGACGACACCGCCCGTCACTTCGCCCTGCCCGTTCAGTTCCGCGATACCGCGCCGCATCGCCGGGCCGACCTGGATGCGTGCGACGTCGCCGAGCAGGACCGGCGTGCCGGTGTCGTCGGTGCGCAGCACGACGTGACGGAAATCGTCGAGCGTGCGCAGGTAGCCGGACGACCGCACCATGTACTCCGACTCGGCCAGCTCGACGACCGAGCCGCCGGATGCCTGGTTGGCCTTGCCGAGCGCCTCCGCGACCGCCGCCTGCGTGATGCCGTATGCGCGCAGCTTGTCCGGGTCCAGCACGACCTGGTACTGGCGCACCATGCCGCCGATGCTCGCGACTTCGGAGACGTCCGGCACGGCCTTCAGTTCGAACTTCAGGAACCAGTCGTTGAGCGCGCGCAACTGGCCGAGATCGTGACGGCCGGTGCGATCGACGAGCGCGTACTCGTATACCCAGCCGACGCCGGTCGCATCGGGCCCAAGCGACACGGTCGCGCCCGCCGGCAGGCGGCTCTGCACCTGGCTCAGGTATTCGAGCACGCGCGAGCGCGCCCAGTACTGATCGGTGCGGTCGTCGAACAGCACGTAGACGAACGCGTCGCCGAACGACGAGTAAGCGCGCACGGTTTTCGCGCCGGGCACGCCGAGCAGCGTCGTCGTCAGCGGATAGGTCACCTGATCCTCGACGACCTGCGGCGCCTTGCCCGGATACGACGCCTTCACGATCACCTGCGTGTCCGACAGGTCGGGCAATGCGTCGAGCGGTGTCTGCCGCAGCGAATGCACGCCCCATGCCGCGAGCAGCACGGTGGCCAGCAGCACCAGAAACCGATGATGGACGGACCAGTGAATGAGGCGCGCGATCATCGCTCACCTCCCTGCGGCTCGACCTTCGTCAGCCGGTAGCCGTCGTCGGCCTGCGTGAACGCGAAACGCACGGTCTGCCCCGGCTTCACGTCCGGAAACGCGTGCGCCGACGGCTTGCCGAACGCCATCGTCATCGCGCCCCAGCCGAGCGCCGGCACCGGCTGATGCGAGAACGTGATGTCGTCGGCCGTGACGTTCTCCACCTTGCCGGTGGTTTCGTAGACCGGCGCGCTTGCCGTCGCGGACGATGCGGCCGAGCTTGCGCCTGCCGCCCGCTCCAGCCGCGGCAGCACGCTTTTCAGGCTGGCTTCCGAATCGATCAGGAACTGCCCCGATGCGACAACCGTATCGCCTTCGTTCAGCCCGCCGAGCACTTCCGTGTCGCCGCCGACGTCGTTGCCGACCGTCACCGACACCGGCTGGAGCCGGCCGTCGCCGAGCTTCGCGATGACGATCGTGCGCTGGCCGGTCGCGATCACGGCCTCGGACGGCACGAGCAGGCGCGACACCGTCTCCTTCGCGGCGACCCGCACGCGCATCAGCATGCCGGGCGTGAGCTTCAGCGATGCGTTGTCGATCTCCACACGCGCCTGCAGCGTGCGGCTGCCCGTGCTGATGCCGGGCAGCACTTCGCGGATGCGGCCGCTGAAATGCCGGGCCGGATCGCCCGCGAACGTCGCGTCGACCGACATTCCCGGCTGCACGTTCAAAGCGAGCGCTTCCGGCACCTCGACGACCAGCCACAGCGTCGCCAG
>NZ_BCPP01000561.1:0-4747 GCF_016586125.1 Burkholderia sp. E168m23 | reverse complement strand
CCGGCACGCTGCCGGTCGTGTCGCCCGCCGTGTGGGACTGGCTCGACGTTCGCGCGGGCGAGCCGCGCATCACGCAGCCGGCCGTCGAACAGTTCGTACCGCAAATGGTCAACTTCGACGTGATCGGTGCCGTTAACTTCAGGAAAGGGTGCTACCCGGGCCAGGAAGTGGTGGCGCGCAGCCAATACCGCGGCACGATCAAGCGCCGCACCGCGCTCGCGCACGTCGCGGGCGAAACCGATACCGTGCATGCCGGCGTCGAGTTGTTCCACAGCGACGACCCGGGCCAGCCGTGCGGGATGATCGTCAACGCGGCGGCCGCGCCGGCGGGCGGCGTCGACGCGCTCGTCGAGATCAAGCTCGCCGCGCTCGACGGCGGCACGGTGCACCTCGGTTCGGCCGACGGCCCGGCGCTCGCGTTCGACGCGCTGCCGTACGCGTGGCCGACCGAAGTCTGATGCACTGACAACCCGTTCGGGCGCCGGCTCGCGAGTCGCAGCCGGCGCCCGACGTTTCCTGCGAGAGATTCGCCCGATGTGTCTGATTGCCTTCGACTGGCAGCCCGATGCCGCCGCCGGTCCCGTCTTTACCCTCGTCGCGAATCGTGACGAGTTCTTTCGCCGGACCAGCGCGCCGCTCTCGTGGTGGGAGGACGTGCCGGGCGTACTGGCCGGCCGCGATCTCGAAGCGGGCGGCACGTGGCTCGGCGTCTCGCGCGACGGCCGTTTCGCCGCGCTGACCAACTACCGCGCGCCGTTCGACATCCGCGCGGGCGCACCGACCCGTGGCAAGCTGGTCTCCGACTTTCTCGGCGGCACGCCTGTCGCGCCGCTCGACTATCTCGCGCAGCTCGCCGAGCATGCGGCCGTGTACAACGGCTTCAACCTGCTCGTCGGCGACTGGCGCCGGCGGGAGCTCGCGTGGTTCTGCAACCGCGCCCCCGAGGGCGAAAGCCGTGTCGCCGCGCCCGTGGCGATCGCGCCGGGCGTGCATGCGCTGTCGAATGCACGGCTCGATACGCCCTGGCCGAAAGTGGTGCGCAAGCGCGCGGAGCTCGGCACGCTGTTGACCGACAATCCGACCCCGTCGCTCGACGAACTGATCGCGCTGCTGCGCGACCCGCACGTCGCGGACGACGATGCATTGCCGCACACGGGCATTCCGATCGAGCGCGAGCGCGCGTTGTCGGCCGCGTTCATCGAGACGCCTGAATACGGCACGCGCGGCACGACCGCGCTGCGCGTCACGATGAAGGAAGGCGTGCGGCTGACGGTGGAGGTCAAGGAGCGCAGCGACGACGACGGCTCGCACCGCACCGTCCGCCCGGGCGCGTTCGAGCGCGCGTTCACGTTCGATATCGACGCGGCGCGGCCGCGCTGAGCGCACACGTGGCGCGCTACGGCGCGCGCGTCATCTCGACGTGCGGCACGCCGGCTTCGACGAACGGTTCGCCGACCGCCGCGAAGCCGTGCCGCAGATAGAACGACACCGCCGAATCCTGCGCGTACAGCCGCACGACGGCTTCACCGCGGCGGCGCGCGGCGTCCAGCAGCGCATTGAGCACGGCCGACCCAACGCCCTGCCCGCGCATGTCGGCCAACACCGCGACGCGGCCGATCGTGCCGGACGGCAGCAGCCGCCCCGTCGCGACCGCGCGGCGCAGCCCGGTCGCCGCGTCGGTCCGGTACGCGACCGCATGCAGCGACAGCGGATCGTCGTCGTCGAGCTCCCATTCCGGCGGAATCTGCTGCTCGCGCACGAACACCGCGTCGCGGATGCGTGCAGCATCGCCGCCCAGGACCGTCCAGTCGCCCGTTTCCACCCCGCCCGCGCCATTCGTCATCGCCATCCTCCCGCGGCGTGCGCGCCTTCGGGCGCTCGCCGTCAAACCTCGTCGAATGCAGCCTTCAGTGCCGCGACCGCATCGGCATGCGCGGCCCGCACCTCCGGCACGTAGCCGCCCATCTTGAAGAATTCGTGGATCATCCCCGGATAGCAGACCAGCGTGACCGCGTTGCCGGCCACGCGCAACTTGTCCGCGTACGCGGCGCCCTCGTCGCTCAGCGGATCGTATTCGGCCGTCGCGATCCACGCCGGCGCGACGCCCGCGAACGACGGCGCATCGCGCGTGCCGTCGAGCGGCGCGAAACGCCAGTCGTCGCGATCGGCCTGATCGCGCACGTACTGCGTGAAGAACCACTGGATCGTGTCCTGCGTCAACAGGTAGCCGTTGGCGAGCCGTGCGTGCGATTCGGTGTCCTGGTAACGCGTCACGCCCGGATAGATCAGCAGTTGCAGCGCAAGACGAATGCCCGCGTCGCGCGCGAGCACCGCGCAGACCGTCGCGAGCGTGCCGCCCGCACTGTCGCCGCCGACCGCCAGCCGCGCGGCGTCGATGCCGAACGTGGCGGCTTCGCGATGCAGCCACTGCAATGCGTCGTCCGCGTCGTTCACCGCGGTCGGAAACCTGTGTTCGGGCGCGAGCCGGTAGCCGACAGACAGCACCGCGCATTGCGCATCGTGCGCGAACATCCGACACAGCGCATCATGCGTGTCGACGCTGCCGACCGTGAAGCCGCCGCCGTGGTAATAGACGAGCGCGGGCAGCGGCTCCGCCAGGCTCGGCGCGACCGGCAGATACAGCCGCGCGCCGATCGTGCGGCCGTCGCGCGTCGGCACCACGCATTCCTCCACCGAATGCATCGGCGCCGGCGCGACGTCGAGGATCGGCGCGCTCTTCTCGTATGCGGCGCGGGCCTGCTGCGGCGTCTGATGGTGATACGACGGACGTTTCGCGCGCTCGATCATGTCGAGCACCTGGGCGATCTTCGGATTCAGCGGCATCGGTATGGACGGCGCCGGCGTGGCGCCGTGAACGGACAAAGCGGACAAGCGTGACATGATGCCACGCGGGGGCCGGACCGGCGCGGCGCGCGGTGTGCCGGCATCCGGGCTGCAAAACGAAACGGCCCTGCCTCATCGAAGAGACAGGGCCGTGCATGGCGGGAGCGTTTACGCGTCGCTCGGGCCGGGCTGCGCGTCCGGCGCCGTGCGCGAGCGTTGCCGCTTGATGTCGCGGCCGACCGCGAGCCGCCGCATGTACTTGAACGTACCGAGCGCCTTCGCGACGAAATTGCCGTCGCTGTCGCGCACTTCGCCTTCGCAATAGGCCATCGTCGTCGAGCGGTGCATCACGCGCCCGTAGGCGCGCAGCTCGCCGCGGCCCGGCTGCATGAAGTTCACCTTCATCTCGACCGTGACGACGCCGACGCCGTCGTCGGTCAAACTGCGCGCCGCCATCGCGAGCGCGATATCGGCGAGCGTCATCGTCACGCCGCCGTGCGCGATGCTCCACGTGTTCATGTGGCGCTCCTCGAGCGGCAGCACGATTTCGCTCGCACCATCCTTCGCGGACACGAGCTGCACGCCGAGCAGATCGACGAACGGGCTTTCGATCGACGGGCCTTCCGTCGGGGTTGCCGCGTCGCTCATCGTGCGACGTCGACGATGTAGTCGACGCATTCGCGCGATTCGGCCACCGCGACGACGAATTTCTTCACTTCCTGGTGAACCGGATGCACCTGGTACGCGTCCAGCGCGGCCTTGTCGGTGAAATCGGAGACGAGCACGATGTCGGCGGTCGCGTCGAGGCCCGGCGTCGCCAGGCCGACGTCGATCTGCAAGGTGCCCGGCACGAGATCGCGGCAGCCTTCGAGCTTTTCCTTCAGCTTCAGCGCGTTCTGCGCACGCGTCGCGCCTTCGGCCGATTCCTTCAACTTCCACATGACGATATGTCTGATCACTTCGGTTGCTCCTGTTCGTGTTGGTTCGGCGATTGGCCTGAACCCTTGCCAGTCGGGCACCTTGCGCCCGCCTGCCGTTCGCTCTCGTTCGCTCGGAATCGCACCCGGTCGAAAAAAGCGGGCATCGTTTGAAATCTTCCGGGACGATACCCGCTTTTTCACCGTGCCACTTACCGACATCAAGATCCGACAAGCGAAGGCAGGCGACAAGCCTACCAAACTTACCGACGGCAATGGACTGTTCTTGAGGTGCGTCCGTCGGGTTCGGTCACCGCTGGCACGCGTCTGACGGCACGCACGATGCAGCCCCCTCACTCCGCCGGCTGCAACGCGGCGACCTTGTTCCGACCAGTCGCCTTCGCGTAGTACAGCGCCTCATCAGCCGCCTTGATCACGGCATCAGGCTGCCCTTCCTGATCGGGCGTCCAGCTCGCCAGGCCAATGCTCGCGGTAACACGCCCGTATTCGCTGCCAGCGTGCTCGAGGGCCAACTCGTCGATGGCCGCACGAATCCGCTCGGCGATCTGCGCCGCGCCGGTTTGCGACGTGTCGGGGAGCAACACGACGAACTCCTCCCCGCCATAACGAGCCGCCGTATCGGCCGGCCGGCGAATGTTCTCGCCGATGCACCGCGCGACCGCCGCCAACGCATCGTCCCCGGCCTGATGACCGTACGTGTCGTTGTAAGCCTTGAACCGGTCCACATCCACGAACAGCAGCGAGAAAACGGAACGCGCACGCCGGGCGCGACGCCACTCGTTGTCCAGTACCTCGCCAAAGCTGCGGCGATTGCTCAGGCCGGTGAGACCGTCCGTCCGGGCGAGCAGCACGAGTTCCGACTCGGCTCGCATACGGCGCCGCAGCTGCGAACCGAGCAGCAGCGACAGCGCGATGAACGCCACCCCGAACGTCGCGACCAGTCCGCCGATCGTGATCGCACGTTG
>NZ_BCPP01000560.1:0-4748 GCF_016586125.1 Burkholderia sp. E168m23 | reverse complement strand
CCTGCTCGAGCTTGCCGGCCGGCGTGCGCGTGTTCAGCTTCCACAGCGAGCGCGCGAGCTGCATCGTCAGCGTCGAGCCGCCCTGCGGATTGCCGCCGCGCACATAGGTGATCCATGCGCCGCGCAAGAGCCCGTACGGATTGAAACCCGGATGCCACCGGAACCACCGGTCCTCGTGCAGCATCACGGCTTCGACGAGCTGCGGCGACATCCGGTCGAGCGGCACCCACAGCCGGTAGCGGTCGTCCTTCGCGAGCGTCAGGCGCAGCAGCCGGCCCTGCGCGTCGGTCACCGCGACGGACGACGGTTTCCAGTCGCGCAGCGGCGGATGCGGCCACAGCCGGCACGCGGCCAGCGCGCCGAACACGAGCAACGCGCCCCCAAGCCAGTTCTGCCAGCGATGCAGCCAGCGGCCGGCGGAGTGCAGCGCGCGCCGGAGCAGGGATGCGTCAGCCACGCGCGGCCGCTCCCGGCGACGTGCAACGCGAAGGAAACCGCCTCGTCATCGCACACGCTCCACCGTCAGTGCCGTGCCGCCCGGCGCCTGCGCCTGCACGCGGCGGTCGTACATCGATTCGCCGTAGGCCGGCGGCGCAACGAAGCGGCCCGCGTTGCTCGCCTTGATCCGGTAGACGAACTCGCGCACGTCGGTCGTCGCGGTGCCGTAGATCACCACGCGATCCTCGCGGATATCGGCGAACTGCGGCTGCCACGTCGAGCCCTTCACGCCGATCGGCGAATGCCACGGCGCATCGGCCACCGGCGCCGACGCACTGCCGTCGCCGTTGCCGTCCCCCTCCTGCGTATCGGTCGCGGGGGGCGGCGCGATCACCGGATCGAAGCCGCCCGGCAGCAGGTCGACGATCGCGACGTTGCCGACGTTCGCCGAACCGGTCGCACGGATCTTCAGGTGCACGTCGATCTCCTGGCCGAGCGCGATCCTCGCGAGCGGCTTGCCGTCGGTATCCGTGTAGTCGCGCACGATCTCCAGCCCGTTCCTGATCGCCTTCGTCGACGTGCCGCGGTCGTAGCCCGACTGGCTCGCGACCCACCACGCCGGCAACGTGCTGCCGTTCACGAAGTCGACCCGCGACGCGCCGGCCGCCCACGTGCCCGAGCGCACGAGGTTCGCCTGGATCGACGATACGTCCTTCGGCGCGGCGCCCGCGCGCACTTCGTTGATCGCAAGCTGGTCGAGCTGGCCCACGTTCGATGCCGCATACGCGTCGAGCGCGAGAATCGTCATCGCCGACGACAGCGTGTTGTAGCGGTTGTCGACGAGCGGCGCGGCGAGGTTGTCCATCGCGCGCGGCGACAGCTTGCGCACGCGCTCCGGGAAGTGCTTCGCGAGCAGGTACAGCACGCTCGCGTCGCGCGTCAGCGGGTCGATGTAGTAGCCGGTCGAATAGTCGCCGTCGGACGCGCGCTTGCGTTCGAGCAATGCCTGCGGGCCCGCGATCAGCGCGGCGGCTTCCTTGTCCTGCTTGAGCAACTGATACGACGCGGCGAGCCACGCGGCCGCGAGATCATTGCGCCAGTCGTTCGGATAGGCCGCCTGCAACCGCTTCTGCACGGCCGCGAGGCTGTTGGTCGTCACGTTGCCCTGGCGCGTCAGCAGGTACACCGCGTATGCGCGCTGCCGTAGCAGATCGAGCGAGCCGAGCGAGTCGTTCGCGGCGAGCCGCTGCAAGTACGCGTTGCCCGCGTCGAGCATGTCCTTCGGCACCGCGACGCCGCGATCTCGCGCGTCGAGCAGCACGTGCATCGCATACGCGGACACGAACGGATCGGCATCGGGCGTCGCGCTCCACAGGCCGAAGCCGCCCTGCGCGTTCTGCCGGCTGCGCAGCACGCCGACGAACTGCGCGATCGCGCTCGCATTGGCCGCATCGGCGCCGGCCTCGGGCGCATGCATCGCGCTCGTCAGCGCGCGCACCGACAGCCATTTCGCCGCGAACATGCGTGGCACGGCCGCGCTCACCATCTGCTCGCTGCAAGCGTGCTCGAAGTTGACGAGATACGACGACAGCCCTTCGGACAGCACCAGCGGCGCGGTCGAGATACTCGCGTCGCGCGACGCGTATGCGTCGTACATCGACCGCAGGTTCGGCACGCCGGCCTTCTTGCCCGGGTCGAGCCGCGCGATGTCGAGCTGCGTGCGGAACGCGGCGGCCGGCCGCACCGACACGTCGACACGCTGCTGCGCGCCCTTCGCGCCGTAGCGCGCGCCGAACGACAGCGCGCCCGAGCCGAGCGTGTCGGTCACCTTCACGCGGAACAGCGCGACGCCTTCGTGCTGCGGCGCGAGCGCGACGTTCTGCGTCGCCGGCCCGATCACCTGCAACTGCGGGCCCGTCTTCAGCGTGACCGCGACCGGCACCGGCTGGTTGCCGACGCCCGTCAGGTTGTTCGCGACGCCGACGCTGACGTCGGCCTCGTCACCCGGCGCGAGCGTCGTCGGCACGTTCGGCGACAGCACGAAATCGCCGCGCACCGTCGTCGCGCCTTCGAACGTGCCGACCAGATCCGGCGACACCGACACGGCCATCACGCGCAACTTCCCGTTGAAGTAGTCGGGCACCGTGTAGCTCAGCCGCGTGTCGCCGTTCACGTCGACGATCCCCGACCAGTAGACGACCGGCTTGTCGCGCTTGCGCTTGAACGGATTCAGCTGGCGGCCGATCGCGTCGTCGGCGTCGCCGCCGGGCGCGGCCATCGCCATCAGCTTCTCGAAGTCCGGCAGGATCAGGTCGAGGATCTGCGACGTGCCGACTTCGAGCATCCGCTTGCGGAAGAAGAACTTCAGCGGATCGCCGAGCTTGTAGCGCGCGACCTGCAGGATGCCCTCGTCGACCGCGAACACGACGACCTTCGCGGGCTTCGCCGAATGCACGGTGAAGTTGACGGTATCGCCCGGCTTCACGAGCGCCGGCGCGTCGACGCTCACCGCGTTGCGGCGCGCGTCGAGGTTCACCGAGAATGGCACGACGCCGTAGCTCAGCGGGCTCATGAAGATCTCGTCCGACGACGGATCGCGGATGTACTGCACGTTGATGTAGCCGTTGCCTTCGAAGCCGGCCGGCACCGTGATGTGCTGGATAGAACTCGTCGTGTCCGCATGGAACCACGCATGTGCATACACCTTGTCGCGCTCGATCGTGATCAGGCCGCTACCCGCATACGGCGCACGGATCGCGATCTCGACCTGCTCGCCCGGCTTGAAGTCGTGCTTCGCGAGACTCACCTGAAGCTCCGCGTTGCGGTCGAGCGAACGCGTGACGTTCGCGGCGCCCGTGACCGAATACTCGATCCGGTTCACCGCCGCGCCATCCGCGCGGCGGATCACGAGCGCATAGCTGCCCGGTTTGTCGGTGCGCAGCGCGTAGTCGAGCCCGGCTGCGGGAATCGACAGCGGCTTCTCGTCGACCGGCACTTCCTTCAGCCGCGAATCGTACTTGTATGCACCGGAATCCTGCTTGGTCAGCACCGACACGTAACGCTGCTCGACGAGCTGCGCGCGCAGGTCCTTCACGTCGATCGCCTTCGCGCGGGGGTCGATCGCGACGAGCCGCACCGTGCGCGGGCTGCCGCGCTTCACGTAGCCGAGATCGTCGACCGACTTGTAGCCGACGAGCCAGTCGTTGTTCGACACGAGCGTCTGCGCGTTCGCGGCGACGTTGCGCCCGCCTTCCGCTTCGTATGCCTTCGCCTGGAAGTAGAGCTGATAGGTCGCGTCCGCGTACTTGTCGAGATCGAGATCGAACTCGGCATGGCCCTTGTCGTCGGTCGTGCCGTCCTGCAACGTGGTCGTATAGCCCTCCTTCGCGCGGCGTGCGTCGAAGAAGTGATACCCCTGCCAGCTGCGGAACGACGGCCACACGGGACGCAGCGTCAGCGTCGCCGCGACGCGGCGCTTCTCGGCCGGCGTGCCGAACAGGTTCTGCGCATCGACGAGGCCCTTCAGCCCCTTCGGCTTCACCCACCCTTCGACGACCTGCTGCGACAGCTTCGCGTCGACCTTCATCCGGTCGGGCAGGAATTCCTTCACCTGCACCGTCGTGCTGCCGATCGGCTCGGCACCCGGCTGGCCGTCCTTGACGATATACAGGTTGACCGTCCACGTTCCGGTCGGCGCCGTTTCGGCGGTCGTGTAGCCGAGCTCGGTGAAACCCGTCGCGTCGACGGTTACCGGCTTACGCTCGACGGTCATCCCGCGCGGGTCGACGATCTCCGCCTGCAGCGGCACGCCGGCCGGGCTGCGCGCCCAGTTGGCCGCGCGCACGATCAGGCCGATGTGGAACGGATCGCCGGGCCGGTACAGCCCGCGATCCGAGAACAGGTACGCGGACAATTGCCCCTGGCCCGTCGCGTTGCGCTCGCCGTCGACGTCGAAGCGCGAGAAGTCGAGCTGGCGGTCGCGGCCGGCCACCGGCAGGAACGACAGATCGGTGTCCTTCTTCACGACGTACAGCTGCGGACGCTTCTCGCGGTCGAGCCCCTTGAACGCGGGGAAATGCACGACGCCGTCGGTGCTCGTGGTCTGTGTGAACAGCGCCTGGCCGTTCACCGCGAGCACCGATACGGTTGCGCCCGCAACCGGGCGGCCCGTGCGGATCGACTGGATGAATACGTCCTGGCTGCCATCCAGCGCCTTCTTGACCAGCATCCCGAGATCGGTCACGACGATCAGGCGCGTGTCGCCGAGCGCGTTGTCGCCGTCGTCGCCGTTGCCGCTGCTGTCGCCGGAA
>NZ_BCPP01000559.1:0-4755 GCF_016586125.1 Burkholderia sp. E168m23 | reverse complement strand
GCGACGAATTGCTCGGCGTGCCGGTGCAGGACCGCGACTACGTGGTGGTCGGCGCGACGCCCGAGCAGATGACCGCGCAGGGCTTCCGGCCGGTCGGCAAGGATTTCCCGGTGTTCCTGCATCCGCAGACGCAGGAGGAGTACGCGCTGGCGCGCACCGAGCGCAAGACGGCGGCCGGCTATCACGGCTTCCAGTTCCACTACGCGCCGGACGTGACGCTCGACGAGGATCTCGCGCGGCGCGACCTGACGATCAACGCGATGGCGCGCGAGGTGAGCCCGGAAGGCGCGCTGGTCGGCCCGGTGATCGATCCGTTCGACGGGCAGGCCGACCTGCGTGCGCGCGTGTTCCGGCACGTGAGCGACGCATTCGTCGAGGACCCGGTGCGAATCCTGCGCATCGCGCGCTTTGCCGCGCGGTTCGCGGATTTCACGGTGGCGGACGAAACGCTCGCGCTGATGCGGCGGATGGTCGATGCGGGCGAGGTCGACGCGCTCGTGCCAGAACGCGTATGGCAGGAAATCGCGCGCGGGCTGATGGAAGCGAAGCCGTCGCGGATGTTCGCCGTGCTGCGCGACTGCGGCGCGCTCGCGCGCATCCTGCCCGAGGTCGACGCGCTGTGGGGCGTGCCGCAGCGCGCCGATTACCACCCGGAAGTCGATACCGGCGTGCACGTGATGATGGTCGTCGACTACGCGGCGAAGCAGGGCTATTCGCTGGCGGTGCGCTTCGCGGCGCTCACGCACGATCTCGGCAAGGGGACGACGCCCGCGGACGTGCTGCCGCGCCACGTCGGCCACGAAAGCCGCAGCGTCGAGCTGCTCAAGCCGTTGTGCGAGCGGCTGCGCGTGCCGAACGAATGCCGCGATCTCGCGCTGGTGGTCGCGCGCGAGCACGGCAACCTGCATCGCGTGATGGAGATGGGCGCGGCCGCGCTGGTGCGGCTGTTCGAGCGCAGCGACGCGCTGCGCAAGCCGGCGCGCTTCGCCGAGCTGCTGCAGGCGTGCGAATCGGATGCGCGCGGCCGACTCGGGCTCGATGCGCAGCCGTATCCGCAGGCCGAGCGGCTGCGCGTCGCGCTCGCGGCGGCGCGCAGTGTCGACGCCGGCGCGATCGCGCGCGGCATCGGCAACGATACGGAGAAGATCAAGGAAGCCGTGCATCGCGCGCGGGTCCAGGCCGTCGCGCAGGCGCTCGCGATCGGCGAGTAGTCGGCAAGGAGCAGGCAAGTAGCAGGCGCGGCCTGCGCGCCGGCCAGCCGTTACTGTTTCTTCTTGCGCGCCGGAGTCGCGGCCGCCGGGCGTTTGCCGGCGGCCGCGCGCGGCTTCGCCGCCGCCTTCTTTTCGGCTGCGCCGGCCCTGGACGGCCGTGCCGCGGCGGCGTCGCGGTCATCCCGCTTGGACGCCGGCGCGCGCCGGCTCACGCGCGGCTCGCCGGGCTTCGATTGCCTGATTTCCGTCGTCGCGGATACGAATTCCGCACCACTGTCGTCGAACAGCGGCAGCGTGCTGACGGTGATCAGCTCGGCCGGCCCGTCGCCGACATTGGCCACGCGATGCCGCTTGCGCGCGTCGAAGTGCAGCGAGTCGCCGGGCGTCAGCGGGTAATTCTTCTTGCCGACCGTGTAGCAGATGCGGCCCGCCAGCACGTACACGAATTCGTCGCCGCCGTGCGCGACCCATTCCGACCGGTAGCCTTCCATCATCTGCACCTTCAGTGCGTTGATCTGGCTGCCGTCGAACGTGGTGGACAGCCGCTCGTACCACTGCGACGCGGCGTCGAGCGCGTACGGCTTGCGGCTGCCCTCGTGCGAATCGGGCTGCGCCTGGCGCGGCTGCTCGATCAGCGTGCCGAGCGGCACGCCCAGCGCCTTCGCGACGTTGACGAGCGACGACAGCGAGATGCCCGTCAGATGGCGCTCGACCTGCGACAGGAACCCGACCGACAGGTTCGCTTCGGTCGCCACTTCCAGCAGCGTCTTCTTCGCTTCCCGGCGCAGGCGGCGAATGCGCTGGCCGATACGCATGAGGTCTGAATCCATGAATCTCTTTCGTGGCAACGAGTCGGGGCGCGGGCAATGGGGCCGTGCGGCCGCCCGGGGCGGCGAGGCCGGCGCATTGTACCGCGCAGCGTCGCGAGGGCGAATCGGCGTTGTGCCGGAATCCGCAGGCGGCACGCCGATTTTAGTCCTACGAAAATCTTGGCTTGACCTCGATTTCGACGTGCTCTAGATTCTGTCGCGCATCAAACAAAGTTAAGTGAGACAAAAATTTTACCGAAGGCCTGCCTCCCGGCCGGCGGCGCGGCCCGGCCGCGCGTGACCTGCGCCGCAACGACGTGCCGTGCCCGGCGCGCGATGCCGCGGCACGCCGCCGGCCGCTGACAACAATGAATAACGGGCATCCGATGATCGATCGACTGAAATACAGCTTCTCCGGCCTTCCCCCGTACGACGCGTCCGTCGCCGACACGCAGGCCGGCCTGTCGCGCCTGCTCGATGCCGCGCGACTCGATGCGGTGCTGATCACGTCGCAGGACGAATACGTGACCGAGTACCTGCCGCGCGGCAACAACCCGCGCTACGCGGTGTCGGGCTTCGACGGCTCGGCCGGCTGCGGAATCTTCCTGAGCGCGGCGACCGCGCAGGCGCTCGATCTGCCGCCGTTCGTGCTGTTCGTCGACGGCCGCTATCACTTCCAGGCCGACGAGCAGTGCGATCCGGCGCGCGTGCGCGTCGAGAAGCTCGGCATGAACGTGACGATCTGGCAGGCGATGGCCGACTGGCTGCTCGCGCACGCGAGCCGGCTCGCGCGGGTCGGCTACGACGCGCGGCGGATCAGCGTCGCGCAGCGCAACCGGCTGTTCGAGCAGACGCAGGCCGCGTCGCTCGACTGGACGAGCCTCGCCGAGCGCGAGATCGACCGGGCGATAGCGCTGCCGGGCTGGAACGTCGAGCGGCCGATCTTCGAGATCCCGGCAGCGATGACCGGCCTGAGCGTCGTGCAGAACCTCGACGCGCTGAACCGCCGGCTCGCCGCGCATACCGGCGCGGCCGACGGCAAGACGGCGTTCTTCACCTGCGCGTCGGACGATCTCGCGTATCTGCTGAACAGCCGCGGCTATCACATCCCGAATGCGTCGTCGCACCTCGGCTTCCTGTTCGCGGTCGGCGGGCGGGTGGCTTTGTTCCTCCCGGAAGGCTGCGACCGCTGCGAGGTCGCGCTCGATTCGTATCCGGCGCTGCAGGTGATCCGGCGCGACGTCGCGGCGCTCGAGCGCTTTCTCGCGCAGTTCGCCGTCGAGCACGTGTGCTACGGCTTCGAATCGGTGAACTGCGCGCTCGTCGACGCGGTGAAGCGGGTGTGGCCGCACGCGCGGCATGCCGATTTCAACCCGGTCGAGGCGATGCGGGCGAGCAAGACGCCGGCGGTGCTCGGCCAGTTCCGCGACGCGTTCGCGCGCAGCTGCGCGGCGATCGCCGAGACGATGCGTTGGGCCAAGACCGGCGAACCGGGCGTGCGCCACACCGAGTACGACCTCGCGCGCAGGATCAACGACGCGTACGGCGCACGTTCGGCGGTCGCGCTGTCGTTTCCGTCGATCGCGGCGAACGGCGCGAACAGCGCGTTCGCGCATTACACGGCGGCGAGCGCCGACGTCGAGCTGACCGAAGGCGAACTCGTGCTGCTCGACAGCGGCGCGTACTACGAAGCCGGCTTCGCGACGGACTGCACGCGCGTCGTGCTGCGCCGCACGCGGCCGGACACGGTCGCGCAGCCGTGGCAGCGCGAGATCTATACGGTCGCGCTGAAGGCCTGCATCAAGGGGCTCGTCACGCGCTTTCCGGCCACCGCGACGGGCGGCGACGTCGATGCGCTGGTGCGGCAGGTGTGCCGCGACCATGGCCACGATTTCGGCCACGGCACCGGGCACGGCGTCGGGATTCACGTGCACGAGGGCGGCGTGCGGTTCGCGCCGGGCGCGACGTACGGGCTGGTGCCGAATGCGGTGATTTCGGTCGAGCCGGGCATCTACCTGCCGGGCAAGGGCGGCGTGCGGATCGAGAACATCGTGATCGTGCGGGCGGACGACGCGCAGCCCGGCACCGTGACGTTCGAGAACATCGTGACGGTCGGCTACGACTGGGACCTGATCGATCTGGATCTGCTGGACAACGCCGAGCGTGCGTACCTGCGCGACTACGAGCGGCTGTGCGTGGAACGCGGTACGCAAGTCACCGCGTGTCCGCTGTTGTAACGAAGGGGAAGGCGGAAGCGCGGCCGCCGGTCGGCCGCGCGGCGCGCCGTCAGCCGGTCAGCGCGTGAGCGCCGACACGCGTCCGTCGGGGCCGTACACGCCGGCCGGCGCGGGCGCCGAGCGCAGCACCGCGAGCGCGCGCTCGTTGTAGTCCATCCGGATCCGGATCAGCATCCCGTTGTTCGCGTTGGCCTGGCGCGCGCGTTCGGCGGCCTGTTGCAGCAGTTGCCAGCGGCTCGCGAGGCGCGCGTCGCGCTCGGCCGCCTGGTCCATGCCTTTCTTGCCGGCCGGAAAGCCGAGCGCGGAAAGCTGCGTGTCGCGCGTGCGTTCGAGCTGCGCGAGCCGGTCGATCAATGCGCTTTTCTTCTCGACGATCCCGGGCAGCATCTCGAGCGGCTCGGCCGTCGTCAGCGCCTTTTCCTCGTAGACGAGCAGGGACGCGAACGCTTCGACCGTCGCGTGTTCGTCGTTGACCGTGGCCAGCAGCTCTTCTCTCAT
>NZ_BCPP01000558.1:0-4757 GCF_016586125.1 Burkholderia sp. E168m23 | reverse complement strand
AGCGGCAGCGCGTCGGATCGCTCCACGACACCAGCATCGACGAATCGGTCTGCCGCTCGACGGCGACGATCGCGCTGCGGCGGCGCACGTCGCCGCTCGACGGCACCGGCGCATCGTCCCGATGCGGGCGACGCGAGCCGTCCGCCTCTCGCGTGCGCGGCAGCGGCGGCATCCGGACGCCCGTGGCAGATAGCGGTCCGAGCGACGTGATCATGTGCTCCCAGCGATTGAAGGCGTCCATGGCGGCTTATCCAGGCAGGTGACGGGCGGCGCGGGCCGGTCGGCCCCGTTCGCGTGGCGCGCGACGTGTGCCGATGACCCGATGCTGACGATAGCCGCCGTGCGCTGAAGAGTCCCGGTCGCGGCCTTAATTTTTCTGCAGTGCGGCAAATCCGTTGGCGGCGCCGCGGCGTTCAAGAGAATTCAGCCGGATTTCAGTACGGCGCGCACCGCGCCGGATTACGCTCCCGACGGCATTCGTTCGTCCGCGCGCCACCATCGACGCGCGACGGCGCACGCCGGCCGGCTGCCGGGCGGGATGGCCGCGACCAGCCGCCACCGATCCACCATCCCGTGCGGCCTCGCCGCCGCATACCTCAGGAGTCCAGATGCATCCCGAACAGACCGACGCCGTTTCGTCGGCCCGCCGCCGCGACATGTTGCTCGCCGGCGCGACGGCCGTTGCCGCAGCCGCGCTGCCCGCCATAGCGGCCGCGGCCGGCACGCCGTCCCACAGCCCCTCTTCGGCCCACTCAGGAGCGCACACGATGAACACGATCACCACCAAGGACGGCACGCAGATCTACTTCAAGGATTGGGGCAGCGGCCGCCCGGTCGTGTTCTCGCACGGCTGGCCGCTGTGCGCGGACGCGTGGGACGCACAGATGCTGTTCCTCGTGCAGCACGGCTATCGCGTGATCGCGCACGACCGCCGCGGCCACGGCCGTTCGAGCCAGCCGTCGCGCGGCAACGACATGAACACGTATGCGGACGATCTCGCCGCGCTGCTCGACGCGCTCGACGTGCGTGAAGCCGCGCTCGTCGGCCACTCCACCGGCGGCGGCGAAGTCGCGCGCTACATCGGCCGCCATGGCACGAAGCGCGTGGCGAAGGCGGTGCTGATCGGCGCGGTGCCGCCGCAGATGGTGAAGTCGCCGACCAATCCGGGCGGCTTGCCGATGGAAGTATTCGACGGCATCCGCAAGAACGTCGCGGAGAACCGCTCGCAGTTCTACAAGGATCTCGCCGTGCCGTTCTTCGGCTTCAACCGGCCGAACGCGAAGGTGTCGCAGGGCACGATCGACGCATTCTGGTCGCAGGGCATGATGGGCGGCATCCACGGCCAGTACCTGTGCGTGAAGGAGTTCTCGGAAGTCGACTACACCGACGACCTGAAGAAGATCGACGTGCCGACGCTCGTGCTGCACGGCGACGACGACCAGATCGTGCCGATCGACGATTCGGCCCGGCTGTCGTCGAAGATCGTCAAGCACGCGGTGCTGAAGGTGATCGAAGGCGGCTCGCACGGCATGTGCGTCGTGAACGCCGATCGCATCAACGCCGAGCTGCTTGCGTTCCTGCAGGCGTAAGCACGCGGTCCGTCGCGGCAGCGCGCATGCTGCCGCGACGGACGCGACGGACGCGCCGTTCAGGACTTTTCAGGAAATTTCAGACCGCCCGGTGCCACACTTACGGCGCCCGCACCGGGCGCAACAGGATGCCGAGCAGCGCGCCGGCGAGCGCGAACGCCATCGCCACCCGGAAGTTGTCGGCCAGCGCGAGCGTCGTGGCCTGCACGCGCACTGCGCGATCGACGAGCGCATAGGCCGCCTGGTTGCCGGTCGCGAACGTGGCGCCATGCGCGACCAGCGACGCCGCGCCGGCCCGCAGCCGTTCGAGCGTTTCGGGATCCGACAGCGACACATGCAGACCGACGAGATTCGAATGGGTAGCCTCCCTGATCCGCTGAATCACCGCGATCGACGTCGTGCCGAGCTGCCCGCTCAGCAGGCGCGTCGCCTGCACGACCGCGCCGAACGTCAACGCGTGCTCGGCCGTCACGTGCTTGCCGAAGAAGAAGATGACCGACGTGAGCGCCATCGTCTGACCGAGCGCCTGCAGCAGCTGCGACGGGATGAAGTCGGGCTCGGCCCACACCGGCGTGAGCCGCGACCCGAGCGCGAACGCGATCGCCACCATCGCGAAGCCGGCGACGATCAGCCGGCGCGGATCGACCCGCTGCAGCAACAGCGCGACGCACGGCGCGAACAGCAGTTGCGGGATCGCGATCCAGCGCAGCGTATCGCCGATCTGCAACGGCCGCAGGCCGTACGTGCTGGCGAGGAACAGCGACGGGATGAAGCTCGTGTTGAGCACGGTGAAACGCACGAGACCGACGAGCACGATCAGCAGCGCGATGTTGGGCCGCGCGAGGTAGCCGAGATCCAGCCCGGCGCGCGGCGACGCGAGTTCGTGGATCAGGAATGCGGCGATCATCAGGATGCCGGCGGCCAGCAACGCGACGATCAACGGCGATTGCAACCAGAACAGCCGCTCGCCCTGGTCGAGCGCGATGCACAGGCACGCAAACCCGCCCGCGCCGAGCAGCATCCCGCGCGCATCGATGCCGGACGCGAAGCGCTTGATCGGCTCGTCGGCGAGCGACAGCATCAGGCACGCGATGAACGGCACGGTCAGCGCCGCGTTCTGCCAGAACAGCCAGCGCCAGCTCAGATGTTCGCTGTACCAGCCTTCGAGCGTGGCCGACAGGTTCAGCGACATCTCCAGATTCATCGCATACGCGGCGATGCCGAACGGAATCAGCCGCGGCGGCAGCGTGCGCACGACGAAGCCGACCGTCAGCGGCACGAACACGCCGGACGCGAGCCCCGCGATCGCCTGGCACACGATGAACGCGCCGAATTGCGTGCACAGCGGCAGCACGGCTTCCGCGCCGAGAAACACCACGGCGCCCGCGACCAGCACGCGGCGCGTGCCGAACATGAAGGCCGCCGCGATCGCGAGCGGCCCGACGAACATCTGCGACGCGGTGAACGCGGTGTTGATCCACGCGCCTTCGTCGACGCCGACGCCGAGCGCGCCGCGCACGTCGGCCAGCCCGAGCGACGTGATGCGCGACGTCAGCGTCGCGATGATCGCGCCGAGCAGCACGGCCGCGATCGCGGCGATCGACCGAAACGTCGGGATGTCGGAGGCCGGGCCTGCGGCCGGCGCCGGCACGGCACTGCCGGTGGCGAACGTCGTGTTCATCGTCGAGCGGCTCCCGCCTGTCAAGCTGGCGCAAGCATAACGCGGTGCGTCGAATCCTGCCCGTACGACGGAGTTTGCCGATCATGACCCCACCCTCTTCCGCACCGTCGCCCGCTGCGCCCGCGCGTTCCCGGCGGCTGGGCGTCGTCGCGATCGCCGTGATCGCGCTGCTGCTCGTCGCCTTGCTCGTGTGCGAGTTCGACGCACGCGATCGCGGCACCGACGACGCGTACGTGACCGGCCACCTGCACGTGATCTCGCCGCGCGTCGCCGGCACGGTCGAGCGTGTGCTCGTCGACGACAACCAGTTCGTGCATGCGGGCGACGCGCTCGTGCAGATCGACCGGCGCGACTTCGACGTGCGCGTCGCGGCGCAGCGTGCCCGCGTCGCCCAGGCGCATGCCGATGCGAGCCGCGCACGCGCGCTGATCGAGCAGGCGGATGCGGCGCTCGTGTCGGCGCACGCCGACGCCGAAAAGGCCGAACTCGATTACGCCCGTGCCCGCGAACTGACCCGCGAGACGCCGCGCGGCCTGTCGAAGCAGGAGTTCGATGCGGCCGATGCCGCCCGCAAGTCGGCCCGCGCGCGCGTCGCGGCGGCCGATGCGCAACGGCGCAGCGCGCTCGCCGCCGCTCAGGCCGCCGAGGCCGCGTCGAGCCAGAACGACGCCGAGTTGCACGACGCGCTGCTGCAACTCGGCTACACGGCGGTCGTCGCGCCGTCGGACGGCTACGTCGGCAAGAAGACCGTCGAGACCGGCGAGCATGTCGCGCCCGGCCAGGCGCTGCTCACGCTGGTCGAGCCGCATCCGTGGATCGTCGCCAATTTCCGCGAGACACAGCTGCGGCACGTGCGCGCCGGCGACGCCGTCCAACTGCGCTTCGATGCGCTGCCGCAGCGCGCGTTCAGCGGCCGCATCGACAGCCTGTCGCCCGCGACCGGCGCGCAGTTCGCGCTGCTGCCGCCCGACAACGCGACCGGCAATTTCACGAAGGTCACGCAGCGCGTGCCCGTGAAGATCCTGCTCGACGGCCCGGCCGCGACGGAGCCGCGCATCCGGCCCGGGCTGTCGGTCGTCGTCACGCTGCAACCCGGCAGCGAATCGCGATGACGCGCGTCTTCGCCCTGCTCGCCGCGAGCCTGCTGGCCGCGTGCTCGATCGCACCGCAGCCGCTCGCGCCCGCCCCGGTCGAAACCGACCGGTTCCGCCATGCCGATCCGGCGACCGATGCGCACGCACCGTCGCTCGCCGCGTGGCCCGCGTGGTTCGGTGACCCGCAACTCGGCCGCCTCGTCGACGCCGCACTCGCGCACAACCTCGACATCCGCGCGGCGGCCGCGCGCGTCGACCAGGCGCAGGCGCTGCTCGGCGTGCGCGAAGCCCCGCTGGCGCCGACCGTGCGCGTCGACCCGTCGTTCAGCCGCACGCGGGTGTCCGGCACGGTCGACAACGCGCTGCCGAAGCGCACGATGCACAACTGGTCGG
>NZ_BCPP01000557.1:0-4761 GCF_016586125.1 Burkholderia sp. E168m23 | reverse complement strand
TTCCCAGCTGCTGACCTTCAACGGCGACCCGGCGCAATCGAGCCAGGCCGCGAACTACGAGACCGACGGGCTCCTGATCGTCGACGACGGCAAGGTCGTCGCGGCCGGCCCGTATGCGCCGCTCGCCGCGACCCTTGCGCGCGACGCGGTGGTCCACGACCTGCGCGACAAGCTGATCGTGCCCGGCTTCATCGACACGCACATCCACTATCCGCAGACGGACATGATCGCGTCGCCGGCGCCCGGCCTGTTGCCGTGGCTCGACAAGTACACGTTCCCGACCGAGCGCCAGTTCGGCGACCCCGAGCATGCGCGCGAAGTCGCCGACTTCTTCATCGACGAACTGCTCGCGTGCGGCACGACGAGCGCACTCGTCTACTGCACGGTGCACAAGCAGTCGGCCGATGCGCTGTTCGCCGCGAGCGACGCGCGCGATCTGCGGATGATCGCGGGCAAGGTGCTGATGGATCGCAACTGCCCCGAATTCCTGCGCGACACCGCGCAGTCGGGCTATGACGACAGCGCCGAGCTGATCGACCGCTGGCACGGCAAGGGCCGCCAGATGTACGCGCTCACGCCGCGCTTCGCGCCGACGTCGACCGAGGCGCAGCTGGAAGCGTGCGGCGAACTCGCGCGCCGCCATCCGGACGTGTTCGTGCAGAGCCACGTCGCGGAAAACGTCGACGAGGTGAAATGGGTGGCCGAGCTGTTCCCCGGCCATCGCAGCTATCTCGACATCTACGACCGCTACGGGCTGCTGCGTCCGCGCGCGGTGTACGGTCACTGCATCCATCTCGACGACGAGGATCGCCGCCGGATGGCCGAGACACGCACCGTCGTCGCGCACTGCCCGACATCCAACTTCTTCCTCGGCAGCGGCCTGTTCGACTTCGACAAGGCCGGCGAACATGACGTGCCGGTCACGCTCGCGACCGACGTCGGCGGCGGCACGTCGTTCTCGATGCTGCAGACGATGAACGAGGCGCACAAGGTCGCGCGGCTGTCGGGCCATCACCTGACCGCCACGCGGATGTTCTGGCTCGCGACGGCCGGCGCCGCGCAGGCGCTCGATCTCGCCGACACGGTCGGCACGCTCAAGCCGCGCACCGAAGCCGACTTCGTCGTGCTCGATCCGCAGGCGACGCCGCTGCTCGCGCGCCGCACGAAGCGCGCGGAGTCGCTCGAGGAACTGCTGTTCGCGTTCGCGCTGCTCGGCGACGACCGCGCGGTGTACCGCACCTATGCAGCCGGCGAACTCGTGCACGAGCGCGGCGCCGCGCGCCGCCCGGCCGCCGCGTAACGTCCGCGGGCTGCCTGCGGGCCGTCCGGCATGCGCGGCCGCCTGGCCGTCGTGCATGCCGGTAATCGAAATCCTCCGGTGCGCGGCACGGCGGCCTGGCCGCTTTCCGGCGTGCAACGGGCCATGCTAGAATTCGCCCCTCATTGGGGAGTAGCCGCTCCGCTCGATGTCCCGCGCCCCGGCGCGCATCGTGACGGAGGCGTCCGTCAACAGACTTGGCCGTTCGGCCATGGCGGACGCAGCCACGTTGGCCTGGCGAGACCGATGGTTCACTGCGCGCCGCATCAGGGCCCGGCGCGCGGCGAATCGTCGCTCGCACGCACAACAACGGCCCGTGGAACCCCATTCGTGTCCCAAGCCTTCCTGATCTCCACCGGCGCCGTCGCCCTCGCTGAAATCGGCGACAAGACCCAACTGCTTTCCCTCGTTCTGGCCGCGCGCTATCGCAAGCCGGTGCCGATCATTCTGGGCGTGCTCGTCGCGACGCTCGTCAACCACGGTTTCGCCGGCGCGCTCGGCGAATGGCTGGGCGTGCTCGTGACGCCGTCGATCATGCGCTGGGCGCTCGCGTTCTCGTTCATCGCGATGGGGCTGTGGATTCTCGTACCGGACAAGCTCGACGAGGACGAAGCCAATGCGACCCGCTCGCGGCTCGGCGTGTTCGGCGCGACGCTGGTGGCGTTCTTCCTCGCGGAAATGGGCGACAAGACGCAGATCGCGACCGTCGCGCTGGCCGCACGCTTCCAGGATTACATCGGCGTGGTGGCCGGCACCACGTTCGGGATGATGCTCGCGAACGTGCCGGCGATCCTGCTCGGCGACCGTTTCGCGCACCGTCTGCCGACGAAGCTCGTACACGGGATCGCGGCCGTGCTGTTCGTCGTGCTCGGCGCGCTGGCGCTGTTGGGTGTCGGGGTCTGACAGACAGGAAGGTGGCTGGCGCGGCCGGACGGCCGCGCCGAGTTGGCCGTCGCGCTACTTCGCGACGGCCGCGCCCGAGGCGGGCGCCGCCGGCACCGCGCGCTCGTTGGCGGCCGGCGCCGCCGGCCCGCCGCGCTTGTCGACCGGCAGCCGGACCGTGCGGACCGCGCCGTTCGACAACGGGAAATCGGCGAGCGCGCTGCGCGCGAGGAACGGCATCGCGTACAGCAGCGTGCCGTTGTCGCCGGTCGTACGCGCCGACACGTTGTAGACCTCCTTGCCCGTCGCGCGCTCGGTGATGCGGATGCCCAGCGTGTAGTCGAACACCTGGTAGGTCTGCGCGACATAGCCGGCCGGCATCGGCCCCCAGGGGCCCCACGGACCCCAGGGACTCCATGGCCCGCCCCGCCAGTACGGCCCGGGGCCCATGAACCACGGGTCATAGTAGACCGGCTGCGGCACCGTCACGAGATCGCTGCCGACCGCATAGGTCAGCCCGACGAGATAGCGTGCCTGCGACTGCGGCACCTGTCGGAACGCATACGCGGACAACTCGTTCGCAACGATCGGCTCGTAGGTCGACTGTTCGATGCTGTTCTTCTGCGCGTCCGTGCGCGTGAACGCATAGGTGCGGGTCGCGTCACTGCCGCTCCAGTCGGAGAAGGCCGTGACCCGGGTGGTCACGTAGCTGGTGCAGCCGGTCAGCAGCGCGACGCACAGCGCCGCCGCCCAGCCCGCACCGCGAAAAATCCATTCGCGTTTCATGTTGATCCTCGTCGATCCGTCACCCGTTCGTCGCACCGCGCGAAGCACAACGGGATGCCGATAATACGCGGACTCCCGGAAGCGGTAAAAAGTTCGCCCGGCACGCAGCCGCAAGCCTTTGTACAATGGCCCGGTTCGCCTGGCCCGCGCGACGGGCCCGTCCCCCACTCCACCGATCTCGACGACCATGTCCGACAACGCCTCCTCCACCGTGATCCGCCGCGCCGACTACACGCCGCCGGCCTTCCTCATCGATTCCGTCGCACTCGAATTCGATCTCGCGCCGGCCCGCACGATCGTCAGGAATACGATGCGCGTGCGCCGCAATCCGGATGCCGCGCCCGCGCCGCATCTGGAGCTGATGGGCGAGGCGCTCGAATTCCTCGGCGCGCGGCTGGACGGCGCGCCGCACGGCGCGGTGCGCGCGCACGAGCACGGGCTGACGGTCGAGAACGTGCCCGACGCTTTCGAGCTGACGCTCGAAAGCGCGTGCGCCCCCGACCAGAATACGACGCTGTCGGGCCTGTACGTGTCGAGCGGCAACTTCTTCACGCAGTGCGAAGCCGAAGGCTTTCGCCGCATCACCTACTTCCTCGACCGCCCCGACGTGATGGCGTCGTACACGGTCACGCTGCGCGCCGACAAGGCCGCGTACCCGGTGCTGCTGTCGAACGGCAACCTCGTCGATTCGGGCGACCTGCCCGACGGCCGCCACTTCGCGAAATGGGAAGACCCGTTTCGCAAGCCGAGCTACCTGTTCGCGCTGGTCGCGGGCAAGCTCGTCGCGATCGAGGAAACGATCACGACCGGCTCCGGCAAGGAAAAGCTGCTGCAGGTGTGGGTCGAACCGGCCGATCTGGACAAGACGCGTCACGCGATGGATTCGCTGATCCACTCGATCCGCTGGGACGAAAAGCGCTTCGGCCTCGAGCTCGATCTCGACCGCTTCATGATCGTCGCGGTCGGCGACTTCAACATGGGCGCGATGGAGAACAAGGGGCTCAACATCTTCAACACGAAGTACGTGCTGGCGAACCCCGAGACCGCGACCGACACCGATTTCGCGAACATCGAGTCGGTGGTCGGCCACGAGTACTTCCACAACTGGACCGGCAACCGCGTGACCTGCCGCGACTGGTTCCAGTTGAGCCTGAAGGAAGGCCTGACGGTGTTCCGCGACCAGGAGTTCTCGGCCGACATGGCCGCGGGCGACGAGGTCGAATCGGCGGCCCGCGCGGTCAAGCGCATCGAGGACGTGCGCGTGCTGCGCCAGTTGCAGTTCGCCGAGGACGCCGGCCCGATGGCGCACCCGGTGCGCCCGGAGAGCTACGTCGAAATCAATAACTTCTACACGATGACCGTCTACGAGAAAGGCTCGGAAGTCGTGCGGATGTACCAGACGCTGTTCGGCCGCGACGGCTTCCGCAAGGGGATGGATCTCTACTTCAAGCGCCACGACGGCCATGCGGTGACCTGCGACGACTTCCGCCACGCGATGGCCGACGCGAACGGGCGCGACCTCGCACAGTTCGAGCGCTGGTACAGCCAGGCCGGCACGCCGCGCGTGTCGGTGCGTACCGCGTACGACGCGGCCGCGCGCCGCTATACGGTCACCCTCGCGCAAGGCTACGGCGACGCGTCGCCGGCCGCGCGCGAAACGCAGCAAGGGCCGCTGCTGATCCCGTTCGCGATCGGCCTGATCGGCCGCGACGGCCGCGACCTGCCGCTGCGTCTGGACGGCGAAGCCGCCGCATCGGGCACGACGCGCGTGCTCG
>NZ_BCPP01000556.1:0-4764 GCF_016586125.1 Burkholderia sp. E168m23 | reverse complement strand
GCGCGTTATCGACGGCTGGCGGGGGCGAAGGATGCGGACGCAACCAAGTCGCCTGCATCCGCCACACCGGTAACGGACAACGCGCTCGCCTGAGCCGGAATCCCGGCCGAAACGGCAACGCGCCGGCACGCCCGACGGCGTCCGGCGCGCTCGAGACGATTTCCCCCCCTCCTGCTTACGCGTCGCGCAGCGCCCGCATCCGCGCGAACGCGTCGCGCAAATCCGCGCAGAACGCATCGCCGAGCATCGACAGCGGCTGCGACGCGGACGTCACCAGATAGAAGTGATCGGGCACGGCCGGCTCGAACGGCTTGACGGCCACGCGCTGCCCCGCATACGCGGCCGTCACCGGATCGATCAGCGCGACGCCGGCACCGTTCGCGACGAACGCGACGATCGTCTGCGACAGTTGCGCCTCGATCGACAGCACGCGCGACACGCCGGCTTCGACGAATACGCGATCGATCGCGCTGCGCGCCTCGAAACTCGGCGGAAACGAGATGAACGCTTCGTCGCGCAGGTCGGCCGGCCGCACCACGCGTTTGCGCGCGAGCCGATGCCCACGCGGCACGATGCAGCGCATCGCGCTTTCCGCGAGCCGCTCGCCGCGCACGGCCGGATGCGGGACGGGTTCAGCGATCAGCCCGACATCGCATTGCCCCGACGCGACCTTGTCGACGACGGTGGACGCACTGTGCGCGAGCAACGTGATGTCGACCCCCGGATGCGCGTGCGAGAAATGCGTGACGAGCTGCGGCAGCAGGTCGAGCGCGACGGCCGGCGAGCCGGCCACGCGCAGCGTGCCGCGCCGCATCGCGCGGATCTGCTCGGCGGCCTGCGCGACGCGGTCGAGGCCGACGAACGCGCGTTCGACCTCCTCGTACAGCACACGCGCCTGCGCGGTCGGCGTGAAGCGCCCCTGCTGCCGCTCGAACAGCACGAAGCCGACCCGGTCCTCGAGATCGGCGATCAGCCGGCTCACGGCCGGCTGCGAGATATGGAGATCGCGTGCCGCACGCGTGACGGTATGGCGCTGCATCACTGCGCGAAACGCTTCGATCTGGCGAATCCTGAGCGAGGGCGTGGTCATAACACTGGATTATGGGTCGTTGATCAAGCTGTATTGGACAGCCCATTTTGCCTGCCCGAAAATCGGTTCCGCAACGTATTGAAAGCAAGGAGCCGCGCCACCATGGGATATAACACGCAACCGCCTCACCCGCGATACCGGAGCCGCGCATGACCGTGCGCCGCTTCGACGTCGTCGTGGCCGGCGGCGGTCTCGTCGGCATGGCCATCGCGTGGGGCATCGCGCGTCTCGGCCAGCGCGTCGCGGTGTGCGACGGCGACGACATCGCGTTTCGCGCGGCGCGCGGCAATTTCGGGCTCGTGTGGGTGCAGGGCAAGGGCGGCCGCTGCCTGCCGTATGCGCGCTGGTCGCGCGAATCGTCCGAGCGCTGGCACGCTTTCGCCGCGCAGTTGCAGCGCGAAACGGGCGTGGACTGCGCGTTCGAGCGCCCGGGCGGCATCGAGCTGTTCGAGCAGCGCGCGGAACTCGACAGCGCGACCGACCTGCTCGAATCGCTGCGCCGGCAGGAAGCCGCGCTGTCGTACGAGGTGCTCGATCCGGCGGCGCTGCGCCGGCGCGTTCCCGCGGCGTCGCCGTCGCTGGCCGGCGCGCTGTGGTCGCCGAACGACGGTCACGCGAATCCGCTCACCACGCTGCGCGCGATGCTGCAGGCGTTTCAGCAGTGCGGCGGCGTCTATCTGCCGCGCAGCGAAGTCACCGAGATCCGGCCGCGCGCCGGGCGCTTCGAGATCGACACGCACCACGCGCAGCTCGAAGCCGGGCGCGTGGTGCTCGCGGCCGGCCTCGACAACGCGCGGCTCGCGCCGATGGTCGACCTGCGCGCACCGATCTCGCCGCTGCGCGGCCAGATCATGGTCACCGAACGCCTCGCGCCGTTTCTCGACTATCCGACACTCGTCGTCCGGCAAACGCCGGAAGGCTCGGTGCTCCTCGGCGATTCGGCCGAAGACGTCGGCTTCGACGACGGCCAGACACGCCCCGCGATGGTCGACATCGCACGCCGCGCCCGCACCGCGTTCCCGGCGCTGGCCCATGCGCGCATCGTGCGCGCGTGGGGTGCGCTGCGCATCATGACGCCCGACGGCCTGCCCGTCTACGAGGCGTCGGCCACGTACCCCGGCGCGTTCATCGCGATCTGCCACAGCGGCGTGACGCTCGCGGCGACTCACGCCGATCTCGTCGCGCCGTGGATCGCAGGCGGCGCCGCGCCGGCCGACCTGTCCGCCTTTACCACCGCGCGCTTCGCCGCGCCCACGGAAGCCCGGCATGTTTGAACCGCTCATTCCCGCCGCCGCGCTGCTCGAGCGCGTGCGCATCCATATCGACGGCACGCCGCACGACGTACCCGCGCATTACAGCGTCGCGGCCGCGATGCTCGCCGCCGGCTCGGCCGCGTGCCGCACGAGCGCCGTGAGCGGCGCGCCGCGCGGCCCGTTCTGCATGATGGGCGTGTGCTTCGACTGCCTCGTCGAAATCGACGGCGTACCGAACGTGCAAGGCTGCATGACGCCCGTTGCCGTCGGCATGCAGGTGCGCGCGATGCACGGCAAGGCGAGGCTCGCATGACGCGCCGCCAGTGCGACCTGCTGATCGTCGGCGCCGGGCCGGCCGGCATGGCGGCGGCGACTGCCGCGCGTGCGGCCGGCTTGTCGGTCGTCGTCGCGGATGAAGGACGCGCGCCCGGCGGCCAGATCTACCGCAACGTGGCCGATGCGCCGGCGCCGCTCGCGCAATGGCTTGGCGCCGACTACACGGCGGGCCGCCCGCTCGTCGACGGCCTGCTCGCCAGCGGCGCGCATTACGTGCCGCGCAGCGTCGTGTGGCAAATCGCGTTCGAACCGGCGCCCGTCGCGATGCTCACGCAAGGCGGCCCGGCGCGCGGCACGCTCGAAATCGGCGCGCGCGCGGTGCTGATCGCGACCGGCACGCAGGAGCGGCCGTGGCCGGTACCCGGCTGGACGTTGCCCGGCGTGATGGGCGTCGGCGCCGCGCAGACGCTGTTGAAGGCGTCCGGCCTCGCGCCGTCCGCCGACGCCGTGCTCGCGGGCAGCGGCCCGCTGCTGTGGCTGTTCGCCGCGCAATTGCTGAATGCCGGCCGGCGCGTGCGCGCGCTGGTCGACACGACACCGCGCGATGCGTGGCGCCGCGCGCTCCCGCATGCGCTGCCGGCGCTGCGCGGCGCCGACTATCTGCTCAAGGGCTGGCGCATGCTGCGCGCGGTGCGCCGCGCCGGGATTCCGGTGTATCGCGGCGCGACCGACGTCCGCATCGACGGCGAAAGCCGCGCCGAACGCATCCGCTTTCGCGACGAAGACGGCATCGTGCAAACGCTCGACACGTCGCTCGTGCTGCTGCATCAGGGCGTCATTCCGTCGACGCAGCTTGCCCGCTCGCTCGGCTGCGCACACGAATGGGACGAATCGTCGGCATGCTGGCGGCCTCAGTGCGACGCGCGCGGCCGCAGCAGCGTGCCGCACGTGTGGATCGCAGGCGACGGCGCGGGCATCGGCGGCGCGCGGGCGGCGGCACTCGCCGGCGAAGTGTCGGCGCTCGACATCGCCGCGCAACTCGGCGCGCTCGACACGCAACGGCAGGCCGCACGCGAACGCCCGGTGCTGCGCGCGTTGCACCGCCACCTCGCGGTGCGCCCGCTGCTCGACGCGCTGTACACGCCGCCCGCCGCGCTGCGCCGCCCCGACGACGACACGATCGTGTGCCGCTGCGAGGAAGTCACGGCCGGCGAGATCCGCCAGCTCGCGGCGCTCGGCTGTCAGGGGCCGAACCAGATGAAGGCGTTTACGCGCTGCGGCATGGGTCCGTGCCAGGGACGCTGGTGCGGCACGACGGTCGGCGAGCTGATCGCCGACGTGCAGCAGCGCGGCGTCGGCGACGTCGGTCACTACCGGATTCGCGCGCCGATCAAGCCGGTCACCGTCGGCGAGATGGCCGACGCGCTCGAACTGTCGAACGATTTTCAGCGCGGCGAATTCCCGAGCTGACGTGCACGCCCACTCTTCCCCACACGAACGGAGCCTGACCATGAAGACGCGCCTCACGATTCTCCTGTCCGCCGCCGCGATGGCCTTCGCGTCGCTGGCGTCGGCGAAGGAATGGACGACCATCCGCATCGGCGTCGACCCCACCTATCCGCCGTTCGAATCGACCGCGACCGACGGCAGCGTGAAAGGCTTCGACATCGATCTCGGCAACGCGCTGTGCGCGAAGCTGAAGGCGAAATGCGTGTGGGTGTCGAGCAGTTTCGACGGGCTGATTCCGGGGCTGCAGGCGCGCAAGTTCGACGTGATCCTGTCGTCGATGGCCGCGACCGAACAGCGGCGCCAGCAGATCGACTTCACCGATCGCCTGTACCGCAACCAGACGCGGCTGATCGCGCGCACCGGGTCGGGGCTGCTGCCGGACGCGGCGAAGCTCGCCGGCAAGCGCGTCGCGGTCGAACAGGGCACGGTCCAGGAAACCTATGCGCGTGAGAAGTGGGCGCCCGCGAAGGTCGAGGTCGTGCCGTATCCGAGCTACGACCAGGCGTATGCGGACCTCGTCACGGGGCGCGTCGACGGCGTGCTGATGGACGCCGTGCAAGGCCAGCTGGGGTTCCTCGCGACGCCGCGCGGCAAGGGCTTCTCGTTCGCGGGCGGCGTGGTGTACGACGCGAAGAT
>NZ_BCPP01000555.1:0-4765 GCF_016586125.1 Burkholderia sp. E168m23 | reverse complement strand
ATGCTATACGAAGTTATTACGACGCATAACACCAGCGCACGAACCCTTCTCCCTCCGGGCCGAACGCTCGACCGGGCGCCAGGCCGAGCCCCGCGTCGCGCACCAGCGTCTTGCAGAACGCCAGGCTGTCGGTCGCGCCCGGCAGCCGCAGGAACAGGTACATCGCGCCGGGCGGAGGCGGTACCTCGACGCCCGGCAGCGTCCGCAGTGCGGCGACCAGGTGATCACGCGCGTCGCGCAGCGCCGTGACGAACGATCGCACGAACGGCTCCCCGTCGCGCAACGCGACCTCACCGGCGGCCTGCACGAAGCCCGGCGCGCACGACGTGTTGTATTCGACGAGCTTCGACAGGTCACCCATCACCGACGCCGGCGCAATCAGCCATCCGAGCCGCCAGCCCGTCATCGCCCACGCCTTCGAGAACGAATTCACGACCACGACGCGCTCGTCGCGCGACGCGATATCGAGGAACGACGGCGCGCCGCCCTCGTCGAATGCAAGCCGCTCGTACACCTCGTCGGCGACCAGCCAGATGCCGTGACGACGGCAATGGGCGAGCACGGCCCGCTGATCGTCGCGCGACATCGTCCAGCCGGTCGGGTTGTTCGGCGAGTTGATCAGCAGCATCCGCGTATCGGGCGTCAGCGCCGCGAGCAGCCGACCGACGTCGAGCTGCCAGCCCGCGTCGCCGTAGCCGAGCGGCACGCAGTCGACCTGCGCGCCGAGGATCTTCGGAATCTCGACGAGATTCGGCCACAGCGGCGTGACCGCGACGACACGTTCGCCCGGCCCGACCAGCATCTGCGCAGCCAGCATCAGCGCACTCACGCCCGAACTCGTTACGGCGACCGTGTCGGCCGCCGTCGCACCGTGACGCGCGCTGACATAGGCGGCGATCGCGTCGCGCAGCGCCGCCGTCCCGAGATTGTGCGTGTAGAAGGTCGCGCCATCGCGCAGCGCCGCGGCCGCGGCGTCGCGGATGAAGTCCGGCGTCACGCGATCGGATTCGCCGAACCAGAACGGCAGCATGTCCGGCACGCCGAAGCCGGCGTTTGCGACCTCGCGGATCAGCGACGGCCGCAGCGCGTGCACCGCGGCGCGCGCCGCCGGTTCGTCGCTCGCCGGGAAAAAACCTGCGGAATGCGTCATCGAAAGCCACCGCCGAGGAACACGATCCGCGTAGTGTACCGGCCGGCAAGCCAGACCGGACGCACGCCAATACGCGTCAGTCGAGATCTTCGGCCCGCGCCGGCATCTGCCGCACGAGCTCCCAGATCGCCTGCGCGGCGGGCGACAACGACCGGTCGCGGCGGCGCACCAGCTCGACGGTGCGCTCGGTGCGCGGCGTGAGCGGCCGCGCGACCAGCGTCGAGCCGGCAGGCAGCGGCAGCGACAGCCACGGCTGCACGCTCACGCCAACGCCGGCCTCGACCAGCCCGAACACGGTCGCCGAATGCCCGAGCTCCTGCATGACCGTCGCGTTGACGCGATGCGTGGCCAGCGCGGCATCGATCAGCGGCCGGCTGCCCGACGCATGATCGAGCAGCACGAGGCGCTCGCCGTCCAGCGCCGTCCATGGCACCTCGGCCCGTGCCGCGAGCGGATGGTCGGCGCGCGCGACGAGGCAGAACGAATCGGTCATCAGCGGCTCGCAGACCAGATCGGCGACCGTCAGCGGGCCGATCACGACGCCGAAGTCGACTTCGCTCGACTTCACCTTGCGCAACACGTCGCTCTGCACGTCATCGCGCAGGCCAAGCGTCACGAACGGGAACTGGCGCTCGCACGACGCCACCACCCGCGGCATCAGCCTGCATGCGATCGTCGGGCTTGCCGCGACGATCACGCGCCCGCGGCGTTGCTCGCCGATCTCGCGAATCTCGCGCAACGTATCGTCGAGATCGTCGAGCAGACGCGACACGCTCGCGATCAGGTTCGCACCGACGTCGGTCAGCTGCACGTCGCGCGTCGTGCGGTCGATCAGCTTCAGCCCCAGTTCGGCCTCGAGCTCGCGCACGCAGCGGCTGACCGCGGACTGCGTGAGCCCGATCTCGTCACCCGCCCGACTGAAGCTCTTGAGCCGCGCGACTTCGATGAATACGCGGAGCTGGCGCAGCGTAACGTTCATGTCCCGGCCTCATCAATCGTCGATATCGATGCACGATTTTAATGCGCGAAACGACTTCGATGAATGAATGCGGCACCGGTCACACATGTTTCGCTGCGGTGCAATACGTTCGCAAACGCACGTGGCATGGGCGGATTGCACAAGATTGGTGATTGTCCCGATTTGCTCACGGGTTATTTTGGCGTCTTATACGCCCCTAGCTGACTTAGCCGTTAGCTCGCTGCCAAGCGGCTCTCGAGGGATTTACCTCTGACATGGCACGCTTCGTGCATTACCTTGCGCACAGGGTGCAGGTTTCGTCGGACGGAAGAGTAGAAACACCGCTGCCGGCCAACCGGACGCCCCCACCCGGCACTCGACGATCGAGTGCTTGAAGAGTGCGCGGCGCAGGGCAGCGCACCGGAGTTAGCTTCGCTGAGGTGAGGACATGATGCTGTTCGACGATTTGAGAGATAACGAATGGGCGCTGGTCGAGGGTCTGTTTTGCTCGGAGCCCGCACGGAGTGAGCGGCGTGGCCGCCCCCGCGTGGAAGCCCGATCGGTAGTCAATGCCGTGCTGTGGGTGCTGTCGACGGGTGAAGGCTGGTCGAAACTGCCGGGCCGCTATCCGTCCCCGCCGACCTGCCGCCGCCGCTTCGACGAATGGCAGGCGGACGGTACGCTCGCCGAAATCGTGAAACGACTCGGCACGAGCGGCCGTCAGATCTCGCTGCGCGGACGCATCGGCGCAAGCGCGGCGAAGCCGCCCGCACCGCCGAGCCGCGACCGGCTGCGCGGCGCGTTCTGGACCAATCCGGAATCCTGGCGCGCGCCCGTCAAGATGGCGTAACGAATGCTCGATCGGGCGGCTTCGGCCGCCCGGTTTCTTTTTGCGACGCGACTTCGTTGCGACGCATGCCTTGCCGTCGATTACCGTTGTCGTGCCGCGAAACATCTATTTACTAATATTTACAGCAAGCCTGCACTCCCACGCTTACCTTAGCGTCATATCAACAGGCCGCACTGACGGCTTGAAGGGAGCCCCGCCATGAAAACAATGTCACTGCTCGTTGCATGCGGCATTGTCGTTTCCGTGGCGCTGACCGCTCCCGTCCATGCGGACGATCGGATGAAACCGCCGCATCGCCAGCAGGATCACCGCAACACCCTCCGCCAGCCGCCGTCCGCCAACCCGCCCAGCCGGCAAACCGTGCCACGCGGCGACTTGCGCGGCGACATCGCCAGCAACGCGCGAGCACGGATTGGCTCACAGCCACCGGGCATGTCGCGTCATCCGTAGTCCTGCCGATTTCGAGATTTCGCCAAAGAAAATGCCGGTATCCGGGAACTGCGCCCCATGCGGCGGGTCACATCGTTGCCATGAGCACAGCGTGGCAGCAGCAAAAGTATCCGGTACGCCCGTATCCTTGTGATACGGGCTTTTTTTGCATCGCCGGCCTGCGCGGCGATGCGCGGGGCGGGATGAAGACGGCCCGCTACAGGCGGCTTTCGAGAATCGCCACGGCGCTCGCTTCGCTCAATGCGTAGTCGTCCATGCGGCGATCAGTCCAGGAAAGTAATTTCTCGGCGCGCTCGAGGCGCGAGAATTCGGCTCGACCGCTGTCGGTCAATACGGCAATGTCGACCGGTGCATGGAAGCCCGGCGCGGGGGCAACGGTCTTCTGCCTGACCGTGTCCATCAGCCCGAGCGAACGGAGATACTCGAACACGCCCGGGCGGCGTGCCCACGGTACCTGGCGGTACTGCACTCGTCTCAATGCGTCGAGCACCGCTTCGTTGGAATACGTGGCCATCTCGATTCTTTCTTAAAGTGCAGCGACAATGCGAAGCGGCGCGCCGGGCGGGGTCTCCGCCCGCCGAAACCGCCACCGATTCTGGAGGCCGACGTTGTTCGGCGTCGCGTCAGGGTCGTATCGTCAGCCGTCCATAAAAAGACACCATACCCCAATCAAATTGATTCTGTTCGATTCATTTGTACTTCTCTTCATCGGTTTCATGCTCTGCCGCAAGCAGCGTCGAACCATTTCGATCGTCGCCGCCGCGCTGTTCTGGCTGCTCGCGACGGGCTGGCTCGCAGCGCCGCTGATCGCCTGGAGCGAGGACGGCGTCACGCCGGTCGAGCATCCCGACATGCACGGGCGAACCACGCTGATCCTCATCGGCGCCGGCACGCACCGCACCGACACCGGAGTGCAGCCGCCGCCCGACGGCGTCGCGCGCATCCACAAGGTTGCGGCGCTCTATCGCACGTGCCGGCAGCAGGCCGAACGCTGCACCGTGGTGATGTCGGGCGGCGACCCGCAGCATCACGGCGACACCGAGGCAGCCGTGTACGGACGCCAACTCGTCGCTGAAGGCGTGGCGCCGGCCGACCTCGTGCTCGAACCGAACAGCCGCACAACCTACGAAAACGCGAAATTCACTGCATCTATACTACGCTCACAGTATGACGATGCGCGCGTTCTCGTCACGTCGTCGTACCAGATGCGCCGGGCGTTGCTCGATTTCCGCCGTTTCGGCATCGATCCGCAGCCCGTTTATGCGAATCTGCGACGCGCGCAAACGGGCTGGCTGCCCCGCTGGCGCAATGTGGCCAACGCCGAACAGGCGCTGCACGAGCTGGTCGGGATCGCGCA
>NZ_BCPP01000554.1:0-4767 GCF_016586125.1 Burkholderia sp. E168m23 | reverse complement strand
ACGTCGACGGCTTTCACGTCGCGAACGCCGGCGCGCTGATGACCGGCAAGCCGCTGTTCCGCCCGTGCACACCGTACGGCGTGATGAAGATGTTCGAAGCGCACGGCATTGCGCTGCAAGGCGCGAACGCGGTCGTGATCGGCCGCTCAAACATCGTCGGCAAGCCGATGGCGATGATGCTGCTCGACGCCGGCGCGACCGTGACGATTTGCCACAGCAAGACGCGCGACCTCGCCGCGCATACGCGCGAGGCCGACATCGTGGTCGCCGCGGTCGGCAAGCGCAACATCCTGACCGCCGACATGGTGAAGCCGGGCGCGACGGTGATCGACGTCGGCATGAACCGTGACGACGCGGGCAAGCTGTGCGGCGACGTCGATTTCGCGGGCGTGAAGGAAGTCGCCGGCTACATTACGCCGGTGCCGGGCGGCGTCGGCCCGATGACCATCACGATGCTGCTGATCAACACGATCGAATCCGCCGAACGCGCCGCCGCCGCGGCCTGACGCTGCCTTTGCCGAGCCGGTGCGCGGTCCGCGCGCCGGCGCCTCGCCAGCCGCAATCGCGCGGCTGCATCGCGCCGGCCGGCGCGCCGATGCACCTCGCTGCTCGCCCGCCGCCGGTCACCCTTGGCCGGCCGCCCCTGGCCGGCCGCCCCTGGCCGGGCGCCCCTGGCCGGGCGCCCACATCCGACCCTGCGTCAATCGCGTCATTAGAAACTAACGATTGGAAAGCGCACGATGCGCCCCAATAATGTCGGTATCGGGCGCCGCTTCATCGCGCCTCACCCTTTTCATCCCGGTTCATCCGGCAACAGACAGGGAGTCTTATGTCCGCCAGCGCCAACACCAATCCGCTCCTCGACTTCTCCGGCCTGCCCCGTTTCGGCGAGATCCGCCCGGAACACGTGACGCCCGCGCTCGATACGCTGCTCGACGCCGCCAGCCGCGCGGTCGAAGCGGCGAGCGCGAGCGACACGCCGTCGACCTGGGCCGCCGTCGTCGAGACGGTCGAGCAGGCCACGGAGCCGCTCGGCCGCGCATGGGGCATCGTCGGCCATCTGAATGCGGTCGCCGACACGCCCGAACTGCGCGCCGCCTACGGTGAAAACCTGCCGCGCGTGACCGAGTTCTGGTCGAGCGTCGGCCAGAATCTCGCGCTGTACGAAAAGTACAAGGCGATCGCCGCGAGCGCCGAATACGCGACGTTGTCCGCCGAGCGCAAGAAGATCCTCGACAATGCGCTGCGCGACTTCCGCCTGTCGGGCGCCGAGCTGCCCGAAGACCAGAAGCCGCGCTTCGCGGAACTGCAGGAACAGCAGGCCGCGCTGTCGAAGGCGTTTTCCGATCACGTGCTCGATGCAACCAACGCGTACGCGTACTTCGTCACCGACGAAGCCGAGCTGGCCGGCCTGCCCGGCGACGCAATCGAGGCTGCTCGCGAAGCCGCGCAGAAGGACGGCAAGGAAGGCTGGAAATTCACGCTGCATTTCCCGTCGTACTTCCCGGTGCTGCAGTACGCGGACAACCGCGCGCTGCGCGAGACGCTCTACCGCGCCTATGCGACGCGCGCGTCGGAGCTCGGGCCGCAGTACGGCGACGGCAAGGCCGAATGGGACAACACGGCGATCGTCGTCGACGCGCTGAAGCTGCGCCGCGAAGAGGCGCAGATGCTCGGCTACCGCAACTTCGCCGAAGTGTCGCTCGCGCCGAAGATGGCCGAATCGCCGCAGCAGGTGATCGCATTCCTCGAGGATCTCGCGACGCGCGCCCGCCCGCACGCGGACAAGGACTGGGACGAGCTGCGCACGTTCGCCGCGAAGGAGCTCGGCCTCGCCGAACTCGCGCCGTGGGACGTCGCATACGCGGCCGAGAAGCTGCGCCAGCAGCGCTATGCGTTCTCGGAAAACGAGGTCAAGCAGTACTTCCCGGAACCGGCCGCGCTGAAGGGCCTGTTCACCGTCACCGAAACGCTGTTCGGCGTGAAGATCAAGCCGGACGACGCGCCGGTATGGCACAAGGACGTGCGCTTCTTCCGCGTCGAGAACCGCGACGGCTCGCTCGTCGCGCAGTTCTATCTCGACCTGTACGCACGCGAAGGCAAGCGCGGCGGCGCCTGGATGGACGACGCGCGTTCGCGCGCGAAGCGCGGCAGCGACGTGCAGACGCCCGTCGCGTACCTGACCTGCAACTTCTCCGCGCCGGTCGGCGGCAAGCCCGCGTGCTTCACGCACGACGAAGTGATCACGCTGTTCCATGAATTCGGCCACGGGCTGCATCACATGCTCACGCGCGTCGACGAGCTCGGCGTGTCGGGCATCAACGGCGTCGAATGGGATGCGGTCGAACTGCCGTCGCAGTTCATGGAGAATTTCTGCTGGGAATGGGACGTGCTGTCGTCGATGTCGTCGCACGTCGATACGGGCGCGTCGCTGCCGCGCGAGCTGTTCGACAAGATGATCGCCGCGAAGAACTTCCAGAGCGGGCTCGGCACGCTGCGCCAGATCGTGTTCTCGATGTTCGACATGCTGCTGCACGTCGACTTCGACCCGGCCGGCGCCACCGGCGTGACCGCGTTCGCGCGCGAGATCAACGAGCGCTATCACGTGATCCCGCAGGCGGCGTTCTCGCGCTGGCCGAACACGTTCAGCCACATCTTCGCGGGCGGCTATGCGGCCGGCTACTACAGCTACAAGTGGGCCGAAGTGCTGTCGGCCGATGCGTACGCGGCGTTCGAGGAAGCGGCGGCCGCCAGCGGCAGCGTGCTCGACGCGGCAACCGGCACGCGCTATCGCCGCGAAATCCTCGAGGTCGGCGGCAGCCGCCCGGCGATGGAGTCGTTCAAGGCATTCCGCGGCCGCGAGCCGCAGATCGACGCACTGCTGCGCCACAACGGGATGGCCGCGTCCGCGCACTGAGCGCGCTGCCCGGCCCTTCCAGTTGTTCAGGCTGCTCAGGCTGCATCGACAGGCACCGCTTCGGCGGTGCCTTTTTTCATGGCGCGGACGTGTCGTCGCCCACTTCGTCGTCGAACAGCAGGAATTGCCCGTGGCGTTCGGCCGTATCCTCGTCGATGCGCACGCCGACACCGAGCAGCCGTACCGGCTGCGCGCGCCGCAACAACCCCTTCGCGAGCAGCGTGACGGCCGTCTCGGCATTCGTCGCGTCGGCCACGCACTCGACCGTCGTGCGCTGGAAATCGGCGAAGCGGATCTTCACGTACAGCTTGCGGATCGACCGCGCGGCGCCCGCGCGATCGATCCGCGCGTCGAGTTGCACGACGAGGCGACGGATTTCGTCCGCGCATTGCTCGAGTGTCGTCAGGTCGGTCACGTAGGTCGTCTCGACGCTGACCGACTTGCGCTCCTGGTCGGCCTGCACGGGCCGCTCGTCGATCCCGCGCGACAGTTCGTACAGCCGCCGCCCGAACGCGCCGAACTCGCGGTGCAGGTCGATCAGCGGCCAGTCGCGCAATTGCGCGCAGGTCTGGATGCCGAGCCGGTCGAGCCGCGTGGCCGTCACCTTGCCGACGCCGTGCAGCTTGCGCACTGGCAGCGCCGCGACGAATGTGTCGATCTCATGCGGCCGCACGACGAACAGCCCGTCGGGCTTGTTCCAGTCGGACGCGATCTTCGCGATGAACTTGTTCGGCGCGACGCCCGCCGACACGGTCACGCCGACCGTATCGCGCACGCGCTCGCGGATCTCGCGCGCAATCAGCGTCGCACTGCCCTGGCAACGCTCCGACCCGCTGACGTCGAGGTACGCCTCGTCGAGCGACAGCGGCTCGACGTCCGGCGTGTAGTCGCGATAGATCGCCATGATCTGCCGCGACGCCGCACGATACTTGTCCATCGCGGACGGCAAGATCAGCAGGTCCGGACACTTGCGCATCGCCAGCGCCGACGACATCGCCGAATGCACGCCGTAGCGCCGCGCCTCGTAGTTGCAGGTCGCGATCACGCCGCGCTGGTCGGGGCGGCCGCCGACCGCGAGCGGCCGGTTGCGCAGCGACGGGTCGTCGCGCATCTCGACCGACGCGTAGAAGCAGTCGCAGTCGCAATGAATGATCTTGCGCATGCGCGGCGGCGCGTCGCCGGGCAGCGGCGTGGGTAGATCGGCAGGCGGGATGGTGGTCGGGCTCACGGTGCCGATACTGTACAAAAACACAGTGCCGGTTTCAACTGCCGCGTACGCCCGAGGGCGGTCGCAGCCGGCCACCCGGCGCCGGCCATCTGCCGCCGGCCGCGCCGTACTGGCCCGCTTTGTGCGGATCGTACCGGCCGGGCACGGGCAGCGGCCCCTATACTCGTCTGCCACGACACACGAAACGCAAAGGTGACGGATGAAGACGATCGGACTGATCGGCGGCATGAGCTGGGAATCGTCGGCCGAGTACTACCGGATGATCAACCGGCACTCGAAGGCATTGCACGGCGGCCATCACAACGCGAAGAGCGTGCTGGTCACGGTCGACTTCGCCGAAATCGAAGCGCTACAGCGCACGCACGACTGGGCCGCGCTCGGCGAACGGATGGCCGACGCCGCGCGACAACTCGAAGCGGCCGGCGCCGATCTCGTCGTCCTGACGACCAATACGATGCATCGCGTGCACGACGCGATCGAGGCCGCGGTGACGCTGCCGTTCCTGCACATCGCCGATCCGACCGGCAGCGCGCTGCGCGCCGCGGGTGTCGAGCGCGTCGCCCTGCTCGGTACGCGCTACACGATGGAGCTGCCGTTCTATGCGGCGCGGCTGCGCGAGAAA
>NZ_BCPP01000553.1:0-4783 GCF_016586125.1 Burkholderia sp. E168m23 | reverse complement strand
TTTTTCAGAATATCCCCGAGGGGAAAATCACCGACGCCGACAAGCAACCGTTCTTGATGAGTTTGGGTTGGTCACGAGGATTATCGTGGAACGATCTTTTGCAGTCGTGGCGTGTGTTGCTAATATCGGAGGCCGGGGCCGGCAAGACCTATGAGTGTCGTGCCCAAGCTCAACGTCTATCGGCGGCTGGGGAGCCTACCTTTTTTGTTGAGCTGGCGAGCCTTGCAACCAGCGAACTGCGCACCCTACTGGATGATGAAGAAGAGAATCGGCTCAACACTTGGCTTTCGTCTCAATCGGATGTCGCGACTTTTTTCTTGGACTCGATAGACGAACTACAACTGAGTCTAGGGTCATTTGAACGTGCGTTAAAACGCTTTAAGAAAGGCATCGCTGGCAACCTGGGGCGCGCTCGAATAGTCATCACGACACGCCCTGTCGCATTTGACAGCGATCTCGTTCGCAGCTTGCTACCAATTCCTCCGACATCCACTGCGAAACCGAGTGAAGATGAGTTTGCGATGATTGCAATGCGGGTCGAACAGAAAAACAATAAAACCGAGAAGGCTCCAGAATGGCGGACAGTTGCACTTATGCCACTTTCTGATGCGCAAATTGTGAAATTTGCGTGCGACCAGGGAGTCACAAACCCTGACATCTTATTGGAAGACTTGCGTCGGCGAAACGCACAAGAATTTGCACGACGCCCACAAGATCTGATCGAACTATGTTGTGACTGGCGTGAGCATAAGCGCATTCGAACTCATTACGATCAAGTTGCTGCAAATGTGCGGATCAAATTGCAACCCAGAGATGACCGGCCTGAACCTGCGGAACTGTCTGTGGAAAAAGCGATGGTGGGCGCTAGCCGGCTCGCCTTGGCGATGCTTATGACCCGACGTCTGACAGTGAGACACAACGCTGCCTCTGATGATATCCACAATGAAGCAGCGCTCAACCCTTCGATCATTCTTCCTGACTGGAGTCCCAGCGAGCGAAAGGCCCTTCTCGAGAGACCATTGTTTGGTTTTGCATCTTATGGTCGTGTGCGTTTTCATCATCGCTCCGTCGCCGAATATCTAGCAGCGCAACGCCTTCGCGAGCTTCGCGAGGCGGGAATGCCTCTCCGTGCCTTGAAACGGCTACTGTTTGCGGAGACCAGGGGCAAGGTAATTGTCCGTCCATCGAAGCGGCCCGTCGCCGGCTGGCTTGCGCTCGGGGACGACGCAATATTCGAGATATTGCGCGATAACGATCCCGCTGTCTTACTCAACGAAGGAGATCCCGAAACGCTCACCCCAATGCAGCGTATTCAAGCACTCCGGGCGTATGTCGAGCGTTATGGCAAAGGCGGCTGGCGGGGACGGCAGGTTCCCCATATTCAGATTCATCGCTTTGCATCACCAGAACTTGCGAGTGAGGTTACCCAAATATGGAGCCAAGGGGTCGAGAATCCTGATGTGAGACTGACACTGCTCTATCTTATTGAAGCGGGGCAGCTCGTCCAATGTGCCAACGTGGCTTACCAATGTGCGTGTGATCCGAACGCTGACTCGACAGAGCGGACAATCGCGCTCGACGCGATGGTGGCACTCGAGGAACCACGGCTGCCGGAGATCGCTCACGCCGTCGCTAACGACGTTGAAACTTGGCCGGATAAGATCGCACGCGCGGCCATCGTTCGACTGTTCCCACGCGATATCTCCATTGAACAGCTGTGCAAGACATTGGCGAGGTTGAAGCAGGGTAAGCGCGACATCAACGACTTGAGCCCGCAGTTGTCACGACTGGTTGAGAACGCCCAACTCGATCAGTCACAACTTGTGTCACTCCGTGACGGATTGGTTGAACTTGTGTCTGACGGACTCAGTTGGCACAAGGAGTGGTCGCACCTGATTAGCAACCGAGAAAATCTCAGCGACGTACTTGCATCGGTTTGTGTGCGTGGAATAGGTACAAACAAAGACGAGCAGTGGCTAGATGCGTGCGTTCTTTCCACGCGCCTCCACGATCAAGCGCATAGCAGCGATGAATCCCATAAAGCCCTTCTGAATCATATTAATCTTTTTGAGGCTCAAGACAATGAGAAGCTGTTTTGGGCTACAGACAAACTTATTCAGTCGCTTCGCGTTATCACGGATCCGTGGAACCGTCTGGTAGAAATCATATATCACGATAGCAGCGTTAGATTGACAGTCGCCAGAGACTTGCCGTGGATAAAAATGACTCTTGCCAACACCGAACGTTCGACGGCTGACCGTGCTTTGGTTTTGCAGGCTGCGCTGCGCCTTTCGCCAGACGAAGGACAATGGCAGCACCATCTTTCAGAACTGGAGCAACTGGTTGCAGACCAAACAGAACTTCTCGACGTAATTGCCGAGCGCAGAAAACTGCCAAAGAATAACAAGGAACTGGAGCGCATGGAGGCGCGGAGTATTGAGCGGAAAAGGCAACGTGACCGAACGGCAGCAAAAAACCGTGCGAGTTGGATCCTTTTCTGGCGCGAGGTTTCTCAGAATCCGGAGAGCGCTTTCTCGGATGAACGTAGTTGGAACACAGCCTGGAATCTTTGGCGAGCGATGAGCCAAGATGGAGCAGCCGGTCAAGAGTCCGGGTGGAATCGACGTCTTATCGAAGAACATTTCGGCAAGGAAACAGCAGATCGCTTACGCCGTATCTTGATGAATATCTGGCGCGCAGAGTCTCCGACATGTGCAAGCGAGCGACCAGCAGACCAACGCAACACGTATCTTGTTCGGTGGCAGCTCGGGCTCGCCGCAATTTATGCCGAAGCGGAGGATCCGGGTTGGGCCCGACAACTTACCGAAGAGGAAGCTAGGCTCGCTGCGCGATTTGCGCTCGTCGAAATTAATGGCTTACCCGCATGGCTAGATAGCCTTATCGACGCCCATTCGCATGCAGTAGACACCATAATCGGCCAAGAGCTCACCTGGGAGTTGAGCCCCAAAGCAAAGGGGGCTCAATCCCTGCTACTACAAAGCATCAGCTACGCACAGTCTTCCCGTCTTTACCTTCCACGACTGATGTCTTGGTTGGAAGAGCGAGGCGATTGTTTGACTGACAATCATGAAAGCACAGCGGCCGTCCAAAGACTACGCCAGGTAATCGGTGTAATCCTGGAACGAGGCGACGAGAAGATGCGCATGCAGCTTTTTTCCATCGCACGGCAGAGATTGCAGAATGATTTGCCAATTCAATTCAATTTCGTCTGGTTGGCGACAGTCATACGGATAGATCCAGAAATTGGGGTAGCGGAACTGGAAAATCGCTTGCGCACAATCGAGCCGGGACCGCATTCAGAGGCTGTTACGTGGTTTAGCGTACTATTCGGAGACCGCATTGATTCGATTAGCTTGCGAGACGAGGTTTTCACTCCAAGCTTGCTCTTGCGGCTACTTCGTCTCTCGTATCACCATGTTCGGCCAAATGACGATGCTACACACGAGGGTAGCTACTCGCCCGACGTTCGAGATCATGCCGAGCGTGCGCGAAACGAGGTCGTCGGAGCACTATTGGACGCCAAAGGAGAAGACGGATGGGCAGCGAAACTCGAAATGTCCAACGATCCCCTGTGCGCGCATTTCAGGGATCGGATTATCTCCGTCGCAGAGGAGCATTGGGCACAAGAGATAGACTCCATTGCGTTTAATGATATGCAGGCAATTTCGCTTGATAAGACAGGCGAAGCCCCTGCGTCGACGAACGAAGCGATGTTCGCCGTTTTGAAAGATCGCTTGTCGGATCTCGACGACCTTCTGCTGCGTGACACTTCGCCAAGAGAGGCATGGGCGGGCATCTCAGATGAAAAAGTGATGCGCCGGGAAATCGCGCGAGAGCTGAGTTATGCTGCTAACGGGATATACAAAATCGATCAGGAGGCTGTTACAGCGGATGAGAAGGAGACAGATATTCGTTTACGCTCAACCACATCAGATCATGAAGCAATAATAGAGTTAAAACTTGGAGACGGAAGGTCCGCTAAAGATTTGCGCGACACCATCTACAATCAACTCGTGAAAAAGTACATGGCCCCGGAAAACAGTCGAACAGGTTGCCTATTGATTACTCTGTCGAAAAATAGGAAATGGGAAAATCCCGACAATGGACAGCGTATCGATCTAGACGAACTGATGTTACTACTCCAAGCTGAAATAGAACGTGTTCAGGAGATGATGGCCAATGCCGTTTCACTAAGTATTCATCTGCTGGATTTGCGCACTAGGCTACCGGTCGAAAATCGCTAACTCAAATCGAATAGCCGCCACTGCGAGAGCCAAGTTCAGAACATCGCATTGTGCATTCCGCTCGCTCCGATCCATCAATCGATGAATGGAACAGCAACGCATGTCCACATCCAGAGATATGTATCAAGCACCGGCGCAGCAATCCAACCGCACAGTCAAACATGTCCCCTTGGCAATGCACTAATGGCCGAATCGGGCTGACGATCGACCGTCAGCCCGATTCGCAAACGTCAATCAGCCCGTCACACCCCGATTCGCCTCGATCACCGTCAAAGCAGCCATATTCACGATCCGCCGCACGGTCGCGCTCGAAGTCAGGATGTTCACGGGAGCATTAACGCCGAGCAAGAACGGCCCCACCGCCACATTACTCCCCGCCTCGGTCTTGAGCAGGTTGTAAGCGATATTCCCCGCATCCACATTCGGACAAACCAGCAAATTCGCCGCGCCCTTCAACGGCGACATCGGCAGCAGCTTCGCCCGCAGCCCTTCATCGAGCGCACAGTCGCCATGCATCT
>NZ_BCPP01000552.1:0-4783 GCF_016586125.1 Burkholderia sp. E168m23 | reverse complement strand
CAACTCGGTTTTCCGGCGCAGCCGCCGGGCGATGCGCGCGCGGCAACGCTCGGCATGCTGCTGGAGCGTGCCGCATGAAGGGGCCGTTGCTTTCGATGTTGCGACCGTTCGCGGTGCCGCTCGTCGCGGCGGTGGCGTTGCAGGCGCTGGCCGGCGTCGCGTCGCTCGTGCCGTGGCTCGCGCTCGCGCATTTCGCCGACGCATGGCGCGTCGCGCCACAGCTCGACGCGGCGGCGCGCGGCTGGCTCGTCGCCGCCGTGGCGGCCGGCGCATTTTGGCTGGGCGGCCAGACGGTCGCACTGCACCTGACGCACCGCGTCGACGCCGATCTCGGCGACCGTCTGCGCAAGCGCCTTGCCGATCATCTGCAGCGTTTGCCGCTCGGCTGGTTCGCGCGTGCGGGCAGCGACCGTGTCGCGCGCCACGTCGATCAGGACGTGCGCGCGCTGCATCAGCTCGTCGCGCATGCGCCGGCCGATCTCACGCAGCTCGTCGTCGTGCCGTGCGCGGCGCTCGCGTGCCTGCTTTATCTGAATCCCGTGCTGCTCGCGTTCGCGCTCGTGCCGCTCGTCGCCGGTGCGGCGCTGTTCCGCTGGATGCGCTCGGCACGCTTCGCGCCGGCCTTCGCCGCACGCAACGCGGCGCTCGAACGGCTGATGGGCGACTATGCGCAGCTCGCGCAGAACCCGGCGCTGGTGCGGCAGTATCCGGGCGCCGGCATCGAGGCGGCCGCGCTGGCGTCGGCCGGACATTTCTCGCACGCGTTCGCGGCGTGGGTCGGCCGCATCGGCGGTCTCGGCGCGTGCACGCAGGTGCTGCTCGGCACGCCGTTCCTGCTCGCGTGGGTCGTGTGCGGCGCGACGTGGCTGACGGCCGGGCAGTTGCCGGTCGGCACGCTGTGCGCGTTCGCGTTGCTGATCTGGGCGATCGCGGCGCCGGTGCGTGCGCTCGGTCATGGCGCCGATGCGTTGCGCGACGCGCACGCGGCCGCCGCGCGGCTCGATGCGTTGCTCGTGCAGCCGGGCTTGCAGGAACCCGCCGACGGCGCGGCACAGGCGCCGCGCGATGCATCGATCGAACTGCGCGGCGTGCAGGTCGACATCGACGGCGAGCCGATCCTGCGCGACCTCGACGCGACGATCGCGGCCGGCACGACCACCGCGATCGTCGGGCCGTCGGGCGCGGGCAAGAGCACGCTGCTGATGCTGCTCGCGCGCTTCATGGACCCGGATCGCGGCACGGTGCGGCTCGGCGGCGCCGATCTGCGGCTGCTCGCGTCGGACACGCGCCGCGAACAGGTCGCGATGGTGTTCCAGCAGGCCACCGCGCTCGACGATGTGTCGATTGCCGCGAACATCGCGCTGTACCGGCCCGATGCCGATCGCGACGCGATTCGCGCCGCCGCGCGCGCGGCCTGTCTCGACGAGCGCATCGACGCATTGCCGGGCGGCTACGACTGCGTGTGCGGGCGCGACGTGCGGCTGTCCGGCGGCGAACTGCAGCGATTGTCGATCGCGCGTGCGCTGCTGTCGCGCGCGCCGTTGCTGTTGCTCGACGAACCGGCGTCGGCGCTCGATCCGCAAACCGGACGCGCGTTGCGCAACGCGCTGCGCGCCGACATGCGTACCCGTGTGATCGTCAGCCACGATCTCGATGCGATCCGGCACGCGGACCAGATCCTCGTGATGGAGCGCGGCCGCATCGTCGAACGCGGTACGCACGCGGCGCTGCTGGCCGCGCACGGGCTGTATGCGCGGCTCTGGCGCGAACGCAGCGCCGCAGGCGGGGAGGCCGCATGATGACGACATCGCTCAAACGTTTGCAGTGCCTGCCGAGCGACACGCGCCGCGCGCTGTTGCGCGGGCTGGGCTGGGCGGTGGCCGCCGCGTTGCTCGACGGCGCGTGCGGGCTGCTGCTCGTGCCGCTGATCCGCGCCTGGTTCGCCGGTGCGCAGGCGGCCGCGCTGCGCTGGACGGCCGTGCTCGGTGTGCTGACGCTGTGCCATGCGCTCGTGCTGTACGTCGCGCAACGTCGAGGCTATCGCGCGGGCGGCGCGCTGGCCGTCGGCCTCGTCGAACGCCTCGTGCACCACCTGCCGCGCATCGCGTCGTGGCAGGCCGTGCGCGACAGTCATCGGGCCGGGTTGCTGCGCGGGCCGGTGATGCAGGCGATGGGAATTCCCGCGCACCTGCTCGGGCCGTTGATCGGCGCGGTCGTCACGCCGCTCGCGGTGGTCGCGGGGCTCGCGTGGATCGACTGGCGCATCGCGCTGTGCCTCGCGGCGGCGGCCGTGCTGCTGTTCGCGCTGCTGGAACGCGGCGGCGCCCGCACGCTCGCGTTCGAACAGGCGCGCGCCGCCGGCGATCGCGACATGGCCGTGCAGCTTCAGACCTTCGCCGCGCATCAGGGGCTGCTGCGCTTCGCGGGCCGGGACGGCGACGCACGCGCGGCGCTGCAGCGCGCGTTCGACGAACAGCATCGCCGCACGCGGGCGCTGATGCGGCGCTCGCTGCCGATCGAGCTCGGCTTCGCGGGAGCGGTGCAGGGCGTGTTCGTCGCGATGCTGATCGGCGGCGCGTGGGCCGTCGCGGCCGGCCGGCTCGACGCGGCGACGGCCGTCGCGGTGCTGGTGCTGCTCGTGCGCTTCATCGAGCCGCTCGCGCAGCTCACGCAGCTCGACCAGGCGCTGCGCGGCGGCTGGCGCGCGCTCGATACGGTGCTCGCGGTGCTGCATGCGCCACTTTTCGACAGCCCCGAGCGCGGCACGCCGGTACACGACGCGAGCGTCGACGCGCTGCGCGTCGGCTATCGGTCGGCCGGCGGCGCGACGCTGCTCGACGGGATCGACCTGCATTGTCCGGCGGGCGGCTTCGTCGCGATCGTCGGCCCGACGGGCGCGGGCAAGAGCACGCTGCTCGGCCTGCTCGCGCGGCTCGACGATCCGTGCGCCGGGCGCGTGCTGCTCGGCCGCGCCGACGTGCGGCACCTGAGCGAGGCGACGCTCGCCGCGACGCGCAACCTCGTGTTCCAGGACAACGGGCTGTTTCGCGGCAGCCTCGCGTGGAACGTGCGGATGGGGCGGCCCGACGCGACCGATGCCGAGCTGCGCGCCGCGCTGGATGCGGTCGGCCTGCTGCGCGACGCCGAACGCCTGCCGGACGGCCTCGACACCGACGTGGGGCCGGGCGGCCAGTTGCTGTCGGGCGGGCAGCGCCAGCGCGCATGCCTGGCGCGTGCGCTGCTGGCGCGCGCGCCGGTGCTGATGTTCGACGAGCCGACCGCGAGCCTCGATGAACTGAGCGCGCGACGCGTGCGCGACAGTCTCGTCGCGCTGCGCGGGCAACGCACGCGCATCGTCGTCACGCATCAGCCGGCGCTCGCGGCGGCCGCCGACACGATCGTCGTGCTCGATGCGGGCCGCGTGCGGGCGACCGGCACGCATGCGCAACTGATCGAGACCGATGCGTGGTACGCGACGTTCTCCCGCGCTGGACGGCCGCCCGACGGAGCGCCGCCCGCCGGCGCGGACGCCGAAACCCGCCCGGCCGAATCCGAGCAGTGACGTGAACAATGCGGGCCGCCGTGCCCGGAATCGATAGGAAAAGCTCCACGATCGAAAAATCGCCTGCCGGTTCTAATTGATAATGAGAATGATTATCAAATACGGGGGCGTGAATGCGGTACGAGGTACGGGAACCTGAGAGATCGATGATGCAGGGCGCACGCGTCGCCCGTTTCGGGCGCTGGCGTCCGTCGCTGTACCTCGGCCTGCTGATCGCCGCGCATCCGGCGGCGGCGTTCGCCGATGCGGCGCCGGCGGCCGGCGCGGAAGTCCGCCGGGACAAAGCGGCCGCCGCGCAGCCTGCCGGGAGCGAGTTGAAGGCGATTGCGGTGAATGCGTCGCGCGGCGTCGCCGACGATCCGTCCGTGGCGACGGTCGGCAAGATGCCGCTCGCGTTGCGCGAGATTCCGCAGTCGGTCAGCGTGACGACGCGCGAGCGGATCGACCAGCAGAACCTGTTCTCGCTCGACGAGGTGATGCAGCAGTCGGCCGGCGTGACCGTCCAGCCGTACGTGCTGCTCACCACTGCGTACTTCGTGCGCGGCTTCAAGGTCGATTCGTTCGAATTCGACGGCGTGCCGGTCGTGATCGGCGACATGGCGAGCGCGCCGCAGGACATCTCGGTGTACGAACGCGTCGAAATCCTGCGCGGCGCGAACGGGCTGCTGCACGGCTCGGGCAATCCGGCCGCGACCGTCAACCTCGTGCGCAAGCGCCCGCAATACCAGTTCTCCGCGCATGCGACCGCCAGCGTCGGCAGCTGGGACCGCTATCGCGCGGAAGCCGACATCGGCGGCCCGCTCAATGCGGCCGGCACCGTGCGCAGCCGGCTCGTCGCCGCGTACGAGGATCGCCACTTCTTCTACGACCACGCGAAGCAGGACACGCGTTCGATCTACAGCGTCACGGAAGTCGACGTGACGCGCGACACGCTGCTCACGTTCGGCGCGCAGTACCAGACCACGACATCGGTGCCCGACATGTCCGGCGTGCCGATGGCGCGCGACGGGTCCAGCCTCGGCCTGTCGCGCTCGACGTTCCTCGACACCGCGTGGGGCCGTTTCAACTGGGACACGACGCGCGCGTTCGCGTCGATCGAGCAGAAGCTCGGCGCCGGCTGGAAGGCGAAGGTCAGCGGCGAATACCAGAGCGTGCGCTCGGACCTGAAGTACGCGGGTTCGTTTGGCGCGATCGATCCGGCGACGGGCGCCGGCGGCCGGC
>NZ_BCPP01000551.1:0-4804 GCF_016586125.1 Burkholderia sp. E168m23 | reverse complement strand
ACGGGCCGTCTTCTTCGCGGCGGCGGCTTTCGGTTCCTTCTTCTCGAACTCGAAACCGATCTTGCCGTCCGGCTGCTTCACGAGGAACGCCTTGAAGTTGCGGCCGGTACGCGACGACTTGAAGTTCGGCAGCAGATCCGTGCGGCCGTCGGCGAGCAGCTTGCCCATCTGCTCGCGCGTGATTTCCTGCTGCAGGATCACCTTGCCCGAGCGGAAGTCGCAGGTCTTCGGGTTCGCCACCGAGTGTTCGCACACGTAGCTCATCCCGTGCTCGAACACGCGGCCCTTGCACTTCGGGCACGCGCCGACCGGCTCCTGCGCGGAGAAGTCGGGCGCTTCGCCTTCCTCGCCGCCCTGGTCCTGGCCGAAATCGAACTCGAGCTTGTAGTTCTTCGTCTCGTCGTCGAAGGACAGCTTGAGGATCGCCGAGAACGGGCGGCCCATCTTGCTGCGGAACCCGGACAGCGGCCCGATTTCCTTCTTCTGCAGCAGCTCTTCGACTTCCGGGATCTCGAACTGCCGGCTGCCCGGGATCTTCGAGATCGAGAAGTCGCATTTCGTGCACGCGAAGCGGCGGTAGTTTTCCTTCACCTGGCCGCCGCAATTCGGGCACGGTGTCTCGAGCGTCGCGTAATCGCCGGGGATCGTGTCGGAATCGTATTCCTTCGCGCGCTTGACGATCTGCTGCGTCATGCGGGCGATTTCCTGCATAAACGCGTCGCGGCCGAGATTGCCGCGCTCCATCTGCGACAGCTTGTATTCCCATTCGCCGGTGAGCTCGGGCGCCGTGAGTTCCTTCACGCCGAGGCCGCGCAGCAGCGTCATCAGCTGGAATGCCTTCGCGGTCGGGATCAGTTCGCGACCTTCGCGCAGCAGGTACTTTTCGCCGAGCAGGCCTTCGATGATCGCCGCACGCGTGGCCGGCGTGCCGAGGCCCTTCGCGGCCATCGCCTCGCGCAGCTCGTCGTCCTCGACCAGCTTGCCCGCGCCTTCCATCGCGGACAGCAGCGTCGCTTCCGAGTAGCGTGCGGGCGGCTTGGTCACGAGCGCGACGGCGGCGATCTCGTCGGTCTTCACCTTCTCGTCCTTCTGCACCGGCACGAGGTTCGCGTCCGCGCCTTCGGCGTCGCGGCCGTACACCTGCAGCCAGCCCGGCTCGACCAGCACCTTGCCTTCGGTCTTGAAGTGATGGCCGGCGACTTCGGTGATCCGGGTCGTCACGCGGAATTCGGCCGCCGGGAAGAACACGGCGAGGAAGCGCTTCACGACGAGGTCGTACAGCTTCTGCTCGGGCTCGGACAGCGCCTTCGGCGCCTGGAGCGTCGGGATGATTGCAAAGTGGTCGCTGATCTTCGAGTTGTCGAAGATCCGCTTGTTCGGCTTCACCCAACCCTTGTCGAGCACCTGCTTCGCGTGCGGCAGGTAGTTGTTGCTCTCCTTGAGCATCTCGAGCGTGGACTGCACGGTCGACAGGTAGTCTTCCGGCAGCGCGCGCGCGTCGGTACGCGGGTAGGTCAGTACCTTGTGCTTTTCATACAGCGCCTGCGCGAGACCGAGCGTGTTCTTCGCGGAGAAGCCGAAACGGCCGTTCGCTTCGCGCTGCAGGCTCGTCAGATCGAACAGCAGCGGCGACAGTTGCGTCGACGGCTTCGATTCCTCGGACACCGTGCCGATCTGGTCGCGGCAGGCGGCGACGATCGTCTCGGCAGCCGGCAGGCTCCACAGACGGGAGTCGCGCTTTTCCGGATCGAATTCGTCGCGCTTGAATTTCGGGTCGTACCACTTCCCTTCGTAGAAGCCGCTCGCGCACGCGAATTCGGCCTTCACTTCCCAGTAGTCGCGCGGGATGAAGCGGCGGATTTTCTCTTCACGTTCGACGACGATCGACAACGTTGGCGTCTGAACCCGGCCGACGGTGGTCAGGAAGAAGCCGCCGCCCTTGCTGTTGAACGCGGTCATCGCGCGGGTGCCGTTGATCCCGACGAGCCAGTCGGCTTCCGAGCGGCAGCGTGCGGCGTCGGCGAGCGGCTGCATGTCCGTGTCGCTGCGCAGGTTCGCGAAACCGTCGCGAATCGCCTGCGGCGTCATCGATTGCAACCACAGGCGCTGGACTGGCTGTTTCGCCTTCGCGTGCTGCGCGATCAGGCGGAAAATCAGCTCGCCCTCGCGCCCCGCGTCACATGCGTTGATCAGGCGGTCGACGTCCTTGCGCTTCATCAGCTTCGTGAGCACCTTGAGGCGCGACTCGCTTTTTGCGATCGGGTTCAGGTCGAAATGCGGGGGAATGACGGGCAGATGCGCGAAGCTCCATTTCCCGCGTTTGACCTCGTACTCCTCCGGGGCGGCGATTTCCAGCAGGTGGCCGACAGCGGACGAAAGGACGAAATCGTCGCTCTCGTAATACTCGTCATGCTTGGTAAAGCCGCCCAAAGCGCGTGCGATGTCGTTCGCGACAGAAGGCTTTTCCGCAATGATCAGTGCTTTGGACATGACAGGTGTGTGTTGGTAGACCGGGTTCGCCCGGTTGTGGGTCCCTTTTACGACCGCTTTATAGCACACGCCGCAGCGACGGCGGCTCGGCGTGTAAAAAGCGGCTCATCATAGAGGGGGGCTGCAATGGCGGCAAGCGCCCGGCGCGGCGGGCCGCGCCAGCCTGCGCAAAACCGCCGGGCGGGCCCGCGAATTCAGGCTTCGACGTTCAGGATGTCGCGCAATTTCGGTGCGTGCGGCGCACCGGGCACCGCACTCAGGTCGGACAGCATGCGCTCGACGATCGCCGCGTGCGGCAGCACCGTGCCAAAGAAGCGGGCGGTGTGGGCATCCTCGATCAGGATGGTCGGGAAATTCTCGACGTCGAGATCGTCGAGGCGGTCGGCATGGGTTTCGATGTCGATCCAGGCGAAGCAGGCGTCCGGATGCGCATCGGCGAGCTGGTCGAAGGCGCTCCGGTAGTCGCGGCACGTGCCGCACCACTCGGCGCACAGGCAGGCGACCAGCAACGTGCCGGGATCGGCGAGGCGCTCGGCGATCCGATCTGCATCGGTGTCGAGATTCAGCGCGGGCATGGAATTCCTTGGGTAGCGTCGGCGGTCGGGCCGCCCCTATGCCGGGGAATGTAGCACGCCCCGCGCAGAGGGGGTGGGCGCGGCGTCAAGCCGCGCGAAGCGTCCGCCGGCGACGCTCGCGACGCGGCCGGTCAGTTCCAGCGAGAGCAGCGCGCCATGCAGCACGTCGTCGGACAGGCCGCTGTGCTCGGCCAGCCATTCGTACGTCACGGGGCCGTATCCCAGCGCGGCGAGCACCGCCTGTTCCGACGGGGTGCCTGGTGGAGCGGCTTCGATGGAGGCCGGCGCGGTGTTCGCGGCAGGGCGACCCGCTTGCGCGATGCCGGCAGCTTCGGGTTCGCGGATCTCGTCGGCATTCGGGCCCTGATTACCGGCTCGCATTGCGCCGCTCGTTGCGCGCGCCGCCGGTTCGCCCAGCCCGTATTCCTCGAGCACGTCGAGCGGCGCCGCGGTGAGCTTCGCGCCGTCGCGGAGCAGCGCGTGGCAGCCCTGCGCGAGCGGCGCGTGGATCGAACCGGGCATCGCGAACACATCGCGCCCCAATTCGTTCGCGAGCCGCGCGGTGATCAGCGAGCCCGAGCGCGGGGCGGCCTCGACGACGAGCGCGCCGATCGCGAGCGCGGCGATCAGCCGGTTGCGCTGCGGGAAATGCGCGGCGCGCGCCGGCGTGCCGAGCGGCCATTCCGACACGATCGCGCCGTGTGCGGCGATCTCGTGCGCGAGCGCGCGGTGTCGCGCCGGGTAGACGAGATCGGCGCCCGTCGCGATCACCGCGACGGTGCCCGAGCGGCCGTCGAGCCCGCCGCGATGCGCGGCGCCGTCGATCCCGAGTGCGAGGCCCGAGACGATCGTGAGGCCCGCGTCGGACAACACGTGGGCGAAATGCGTGGCGTCGGCGAGCCCCTGCGGCGTCGCATGGCGGCTGCCGACCACCGCGAGGCCGCGTGCGTGCAGCAGGTCGAGCTGCCCCTTTACATATAGCAGCGGCGGCGGATCGTGCAGATCGCGCAGCCGCGGCGGGTAGGCCGGATCGCTCAGCGTGACGAGCACGTTGCCCGGCCCGTCGAGCCACGCGAGCACGGCGTCGGTGCGCGTATCGAGACCGTCGCGCTCGCTCGCACGCACGGCCTGCGCGGCGGCGGGGGTGGCCACGGCGGCGATCGCCTCGTCGGGCGCGCGCAGTAACGCGTCCGGCGAGCCGAAAGCCGCGAGCAGCACCTGCAGCACGGCGGGCGAGAGACCGGGCGCATGCGCGAGCTGCAGCCAGGCGCGCAGCGCGGCGGGCGTCAGCGCTTGCGGGGACATGAGGCGGCCCTCGAATGCGGCGGCCAGCGGAGCGCGTGGCGCCATGATAAAATTTTCATCATCCGAAATACTCGACAGGGCCGTGCGCGCAGGCACGCGGCCGATTGCAGGAGGCGCGATCCGCGGCATTGATATGCCACGCATCCGCCTCATCTTCATTGCATCCCGGCGGCGGCGCCAGCCGGCCGGATGGCCGATGCGGCACGCCGCTCCACCGAATACCGAATACCATGGCATTGCTCAATATTCTTCATTACCCCGACAAGCGGCTGCACAAGGTCGCGAAGCCCGTCGACAAGGTCGACGACCGGATCCGCAAGCTCGTCGCCGACATGGCCGAGACCATGTACGCGGCGCCCGGCATCGGCCTGGCGGCCACGCAGGTCGACGTGCACGAGCGCGTGATCGTGATCGACGTCTCCGAAGAGAAGAAC
>NZ_BCPP01000550.1:0-4806 GCF_016586125.1 Burkholderia sp. E168m23 | reverse complement strand
CCATCAGGTCGACATCACGCGTGACGACAGCGTCGGTTCGCTGTTCGGGCAGATCGGGCGCGTCGATGCCATCGTCGTCGCCGCAGGCAACGTCATATTGGCGCCAATCGAAAAGATGACGGCGGCCGATTTTCATCGAGGCCTGCAGGACAAGCTGCTCGGTCAGGTGCGCGTCGCGCTGGTGGGGCAGCATTACCTGAGCGATGGCGGCTCGATCACGCTGACGTCCGGCATCGCCGTCGATGATCCGATTGCGCAGGGTGCTCACGCCGCGGCGTCGAATGCCGGAATCGAAGGGTTCGTGCGTGCTGCTGCGTGCGATTTTCGTCGGGGTATCCGAATCAATGCGGTCAGTCCCACCATGCTGATCGAATCCGCGGAACGGTTCGGGCCGTTCTTTCCCGGTTACGAAGGTGTGCCGGCGACACGTGTGGCAATGGCGTATCGGCGCAGCGTGGAGGGCGTGCATAGCGGCCGCATCTATCGGGTTGGGCACTGAAATTAGCGCGCTTGCGGCGAAGGCTGCAAGCAGCAGTCTAAAGGTCGTCCGGGCAGATGCGTCATTGAACAAGGTTTCACGGGCTGGAGGGACGATTTATTAATACAGTGCATAGGTCTTAGCAAGCGCGTAGCTTGATCCCGTCGAGCGCCGAACGTATCGTTCGAAGCGTAGATCAACACGTCGCCATTGATATCAATCCACACACAATAAGCGGGCGGCTTCGGATGTGCATGGGTAGAGAGACATCGAGCCTGGCGCGTACAAGCCATCGCAGATTGGTTTGAGGCAATTCCACCCTCCGGGGAGGGTTCCCCACTGCTCGTGGCGAAGATAGGCGCCAGATGGCCTTGGCCAAATCATTGCAATTATTATGGAGTCCATACCTTGAAAATCCGTCTTGGTGTTTTTGCTATTGCACTCGGTATGCTCGCACCGTTGTTTGCGTCGGCTCAGTCGGTGTCGAACGGCCCGACTCGTGAACAAGTCCTTCAGGAAGCGAACCAATATGCAGCTGCGGGTTTCAACCCGGCGCGTGCGAACCCACGTACGTGGGTTGACGATGCACAAGCAGCATCGCGAGAGGTTGCAGGCATGCGCACCGCGGCCCAGCCCACGTCTCATGTTGCGTTCGGCGGCGACGCGGACAAGTGAAATGGTTCGGCGTACGACCGTGGCCGCTCGTTGCGGCGATGCGGGGCGAGGCGCTGCTTCGGGGAGCGCTAGTGGAAAGGAATTGGCTGCGTGTTGGATATGGCGATGGTATGGTGCTGTCAATGACGAGACGGTGGATGATCGATCATGGAAGACAGTACACTGCGCGATTCCTTTGGCGGGTTGACGGCACTCATCGCCGTTGCTCGCGCGAAAAGTTTTACTCGAGCTGCCGTGCAGTTGGGTGTGTCCCAATCCGCAGTCAGTCACGCAGTTCGTGCGCTGGAGGAGCGGCTCGGCGCTCGACTGCTCGCGCGAAATTCGCGTACCGTCACGCCGACTGAAGTAGGCGAGCGGCTCCTTCACATCGTTGCGCCGCGCTTGAAGGAAATCGACGCGGAGATGTCCGCTCTGTCGGATCTCGGTGGCAGCCCGAGGGGCTCCATTCGCGTCACCGCACCGGACTATCCGAGCCGGACGATTCTCGCTCCCAAGCTGAAAGAGTTTCTGCCCAAATATCCTGATATCAAGGTCGAGCTGAGTATCGACAATCGCTTTGTCGACCTCGTGGCCGAGCAGTTCGATGCCGGAGTCCGGCTTGGCGAAGCGATTGCGCAGGATATGATCGCCGTTCAAATCGGTCCTGACGTTCGCTTCACCGTCGTGGGCACGAAGCGGTACTTTGCCACCCATGCAGTGCCTCGGACACCCGGTGATCTCATACACCATAGCTGCGTGAACTTGCGACTGATGGCGCATGGCGGATTATGGGCGTGGGAGTTCGAAAAAGGCGGACGACCGGTCAATGTTCGCGTCGACGGTCAGTTGGCGTGCAACGACATTTACGAATGCCTGGCCGGTGCGGTGGCGGGGCTTGGGCTAGCGTATGTTCCGGAAGATCTCGCCGAACCGTATATCAAGGCGCAGCACTTGATACCGGTCTTGACGGACTGGTGTCCGTCTTGGGGTGGGTTCTATCTGTACTATCCCAGCCGGCGACAACCGTCGGGAGCGATGGCCCTTCTTGTATCCGCGTTGCGTCATGCGCATTAGTGTGCGAGCGCTCTTCTCGTCTGCGCGGGCCAGATTGCAAGTGAAGACGTCGCGTCCCTCTGCATGGAATCGATAAATGTCACGGGAAAACTACAGCGAGTTGCTCGCATTGATTGCGGTTGCGCGCGAACGTAGCTTTACTCGTGCGGCCGCGCAGTTGGGTATCTCGCAGTCGATGCTCAGCCATACGATTCGCGGAATGGAGACGCGGTTGGGTGTGCGCTTGCTTACACGTACCACCCGAAGCGTATCCGTGACCGAAGCTGGAGAACGATTGCTGCAGGTCGTCGAGCCCAGGTTCAACGACATTGAAGCAGAGCTCAAGAGCATCATTGAAATGCGGGACGTTCCAGCAGGAACGATCCGCATCACAGCGCCGGAGCATGCCATCGATACGTTGCTCTGGCCGCGCCTTGCGAAGATCCTCGCGTTGTATCCGCAGATCAAGGTGGAGGTGAACGCCGACTATGCGTTGACCGATATCGTCCAGAGCCGGTACGACTTTGGGGTGCGTCTCGGCGACGAGTTGTCGAAAGATATCTCTGCCGTCCGCATTGGACCCGACCAACGTTTCGCGATCGTGGCTGCGCCGTCGTATTTCGCTTCGAAACCAGTGCCGACCAAGCCGCAGGATCTGGTCTGTCACGATTGCATCAACCTTCGCCTTCCGACCTTGGGAAACCTGTGCGCATGGGAACTCGGTAAAGGTCAGCGAAAAGTGAATGTCCGGGCCGACGGGCGGCTCGTATTCAACGGCATTTACCAGGTGTTGAACGCGGCACTGTCTGGTTACGGGCTGGCCTACCTCCACGAGGACCTGGCGCAACCCCATCTCGAAACCGGGAGATTGGTGCCGGTGTTGAAACCATGGTGGCGCACGTCCCCCGGATATCACATCTACTACTCGGCTCAGCGCGAGATTTCGCGAGCGATGCACGTTCTGATCGACGCACTTCGACACACGAAGTAGCTGTTCACGTCGAAGTGGTTGAGCAATCCAGCACGTTCTCATCGTCGGATTTATCAATCCGATGCATCGGTCTATTCCGGAATCGGCGTATTCGCCAATGGCCTCCTCGACCTATTATGGGCTTCGAAGCCGGGGCCGCTAGCGATGCATTCCTGTCGCTCACGTCGAGCCGTCGGTAGCCAATACCTCCGTTGAGATGCACCAATGCTTTATCCGCGCGCCGGATGGGTTGGCGTTGCTGCGTCCTGCATTTTTGGGAGCGAACATCATGACCCCTTCATCTTCTTCATTCGTTTCCTCGCCGCGCCAGACAGGAAGCGCGGTAGGCGCCATGGCGCTGTGTGTGGCGATGCTGATCGCCTCGGAGTTCATGCCGGTCAGCTTGCTGACGCCGATTGCGCATGACTTGAATGCAACCGAGGGCATCGCTGGTCAGGCGATCTCGATTTCCGGTTTCTTCGCCGTCCTGGCCAGCTTGTTCGTCGCGCCGCTCGCCGGGCGTTTCGATCGTCGGCATGTGTTGATGAGCATGACGGTTCTGATGCTGATATCGATCGTGCTGATCGCCGTGTCGCCGAACTTCGCGGTGCTGATGATTGCGCGGGCGTTCCTGGGGCTTGCGGTCGGAGGTTTCTGGTCGTTGTCCACAGCCACGGTGATTCAACTGGTGCCGGCACAACGCGTACCCAAGGCGCTCGGAACGATCTATATGGGTAATGCGATCGCGACAGCCTTTGCTGCTCCGATTGGCGCGTACGTCGGTGGCCATTTGGGTTGGAGATTCGTATTTGCTGCGCTGGTGCCTTTGGTACTGGTGAATCTAGTATGGCAAGCGGTAAGCCTGCCGAGCATGCCCCCCCGAGCAGCCATTCCCATCACCCGGTTGTTCGGACTGCTGAAGCGCCGAAACGTTGCGGTCGGAATGGTTGCGGTCATGCTCACCTTCGCCGGCTCCTACGGGACGTTCACCTACTTCCGTCCGTTTCTGGAAGCGGTAACCGGAGCAGACGCCAATCAACTGTCGATGCTATTGCTCGGATTGGGCGTGGCCGGTTTTGCTGGGACCCATTTCGCGGGCACGATGCTGCACCGCAACCATGTTTACCCTCTGTTGCGCTGGTTGCCGATTGCGCTCGCCGCCGCGACGCTGGGATTGGTGCAGTTCGGCCACCTGTTCGCGGGCGCCGCGACGATGATGATCGGCTGGGGCGCCGTGAATGCAGCGATTCCCGTCACGTGGTCCACCTGGCTGGCGAAGGAAATCGACGACGAGCCCGAAAGCGGTGGGGGCTTGATGGTCGGATCGATTCAGCTGGCGATCATGCTGGGCGGCGCGCTAGGGGGAGAACTCCTCGATCGCATCGGCGTGTTCGCTCCGTTGATGGGCGGGGTCGTGTTGCTCGTTCTTTCGGCATTGCTCATTGGTAATGGTGCGCGCCTGAAGAAGACCGAAAAGCTCGACTGACCCGGTTTTGGCGGCACGTACGCCGTTCGCTTCCGAAGCTGCGCCGCCAGCAAAGGCTGGCGGAATTGCCCGAAGTGCCGGCTGCTGGAAAGCAGTGTCAGCGGCATCGACGTCGAAGGTGCTTCCTGCCGAAGCGGTTCGAGCGTACGCCAACACAGCGCTTCA
>NZ_BCPP01000549.1:0-4818 GCF_016586125.1 Burkholderia sp. E168m23 | reverse complement strand
ACTATCGAAAAGCCGCGGCGGACCGCGTGGGAGAAGAACACGCCATTATACAAAGGCGGCCGAAATCGCGCCGTCGCGCAAAGCGACGGCGCCCTGCCTTACAGCGCCTTCGGCGCAGCGAGCACCATGTCGCCGGACGCCGCCGGCAGCGGCTGTGCCGCGTCGCCGACCAGCCCGAACGACACCGCGCGCGCCAGTTCGGCGGACGCCTGGTGAACCGCGAGCGGGCCGCGCGACGGCGCACCGGCCATCGCATGCAGATAGGCAACCGCTGCCAGCGGAACCACGATTGCCAGCGGCCAGTACATCGATATTGTCTTTTTCATGATGCGGACCTCCTTGACCTCGTACCCCGAAACCCAATTCCGGGGACTACAGACGAGATTCTATAGATCGCATCTATCGAGATAAATATACAAATAGCGAACGCACTGTTGCTGCCCGCTGAACAGTGTCAGCCGAGATGGCTTTGCGACGCCGCATACAGCTCGCGGAAGGTGCGCCCGGTCGGCGTCGGCATGTCGCGCGTATCCATCCAGCCGCCCATCATCGGCAGGCGCCGCAGCATGCCGCCGTCGCCGCCCAGCCGCTCGAGGATGCGCACCGCGAGCTTGGTCGTCAGCGCATACAGCAGCGGCCGCCGGGCGAAGAAACCCCACGCGGCGAGCGCCGCGCGCTCGCGCCATGGCCGCAGGTGGCGCTCGACCTGCTTCTCGCGCAGCGTGCGCAACAGGTGCGACAACGGAATCCCGGCCGGGCAGACGCTGTCGCATTCGCCGCACAGCGTCGCCGCCTGCGGCAGGTCGAGCGTGCGGTCGAGCCCGACGTAGCTCGGCGTCAGCACCGAGCCCATCGGCCCCGGATAGACCCAGCCGTACGCGTGGCCGCCGACCTTCTGGTACACCGGGCAATGGTTCATGCAGGCGCCGCAGCGGATGCAGCGCAGCATCTCCTGGAATTCGCCGCCGATCAGGCCCGTGCGGCCGCCGTCGACGAGCACCACGTAGTTGTGCTCGGGGCCGTCTTCGTCGCCCGGCCCGCGCGGCCCGGTCAGCAGCGAGAAATAATTCGACGTCTTCTGCCCGGTCGCGGAACGCGGCAGCAGGCGCATCGCGGTCGCGAGATCCTCGAGGGTCGGCAACACCTTCTCGATGCCGGTCACCGCGACATGCACGCGCGGCATCACCGTGCACATCCCCTCGTTCCCTTCGTTCGTCACGATCGCGACCGAGCCCGTCTCGGCAATCACGAAGTTGCCGCCCGTCACGCCCATGTCGGCCGACATGAAATGCGGGCGCAGCACCTCGCGCGCCTCGCGCGTCATGTCCGGAATCTCGGTGAGCCGCTCGCGCTGGTGCGTGCGTGCGAACAGGTCGGCGATCTCGTCCTTGTCCTTGTGCACGACGGGCGCGATGATGTGGCTCGGCGGCTCGTTGTCGTTGATCTGCAGGATGTATTCGCCGAGGTCCGTCTCGATCGATTGCACGCCCATCTCGGCGAGCACCGCGTTCAGGCGCATTTCCTCGGACACCATCGACTTGGTCTTGATGACCTTCTTCACGTCGTGCCGGCGTGCAATGTCGGCCACGAGCCGCGCGGCGTCCGCGGTCGTTTCCGCGAACAGCACCGTCGTGCCGCGCCGCGTCGCCTCGCGCTCGAATGCCTCGAGCCACACGTCGAGATGCTCCAGCGCGCGGTTGCGGCGCGCCTTGAGCGCGGCGCGCGTGGCCGGGAAGTCGATCAGCGTCATCGCGTCGGCGCGCGCGGACACGAACTTCGTCGACAGCTTCTTCAGGTTCTGCTGCAGGCGCTGGTCGGCCAGCTTCTGGCCGGCGCGCGCCTTGAAATGCATCGATTGGACTTGCATCGCGGTATCGGGGAAAAGTGAGCGGAACCGGGCGTCAGACGTCGCCCGCCAGCACCTGCGCGACGTGCAGCACGCGCGTGTCGCGGTCGCCGGTGCGGCGCAACCGCCCTTCGATGTTCAGCATGCAGCCGAGATCGCCGAGCACGACGGTGCCCGCGCCCGACGCGCGCACGTTCGCGCATTTCTCGTCCGCGATGGCCGCCGAGATGTCGCCGTATTTCACCGAGAACGTGCCGCCGAAGCCGCAACAGTGCTCGCAATCCTTCATCTCGGTCACCGCGACGCCGCGCTGCGCGAGCAGCGCACGCGGCTGCGCCTTCACGCCGAGCTCGCGCAGGCCCGAGCACGAATCGTGATAGGTGACCGGGCCGGTGAATTCGCCCGGCGCGAGCGACACCTTCGCGACGTTCGCGAGAAAATCGGTCAATTCGTGGACTTTCTGCTGGAACCGCGTGTAACGCCCCATCAGTTCGGGATCGTCGCGGAACAGGTCGCCGTAGTGCGCGCGGATCATCCCGCCGCACGAACCCGACGGCGCGACGACGTAATCGAACTGCTCGAACTCGCGCAGCGTCTTTTCCGCGAGATCGCGCGCGAGCGCGCGGTCGCCCGAGTTGTAGGCCGGCTGGCCGCAGCAGGTCTGCGCGGGCGGCACGATCACTTCGTAGCCGGCGTCGCGAATCAGCTTGAGCGCCGAAAAGCCGATTTCGGGGCGCATCAGGTCGACCAGGCAGGTCACGAACAAACCGACTCGCATACGTGCTCCTTCGAGAAAACGGCTCTCATTATCCGACGTTTGGCTGGCAAGACCAACGCCGGCCCGTGCGCAAGCCCGCGGTACGCGAAACGAGGACTTCCTCGAACGGCGTTCGCTTTTTTCACGATACGAGATACAATCGTTCCAACACCGCTTGACGCGTCAACCGATTCCTCCCCCGACATGAGCCAACCCACCCCGGATTCAAAAACGTCGATCCAGGTGATCGAACGCATGATGCGGTTGCTGGACGCGCTCGCCGCGCACAGCGACCCTGTCAGCCTGAAGGAACTTGCGCAGCGCACGGAGCTGCACCCGTCGACCGCGCACCGCATCCTCAACGACATGGTGACCTGCCGCCTCGTCGACCGCTCCGATCCCGGCACCTACCGCCTCGGCATGCGGCTGCTCGAGCTCGGCAACCTCGTGAAGGCACGCCTGTCGGTGCGCGACGCGGCGCTGATGCCGATGCGCGAGCTGCACCGCCTCACCGGGCAGACCGTGAACCTGTCGGTGCGCCAGGGCGACGAGATCGTCTATATCGAGCGCGCGTACTCCGAGCGCTCTGGAATGCAGGTCGTCCGCGCGATCGGCGGCCGCGCGCCGCTGCACCTCACGTCGGTCGGCAAGCTGTTCCTCGCAGCCGACGAAACGTCGCGCGTGCGGGCCTATGCGACGCGCACCGGGCTGTCCGGCCATACGCAGAACAGCATCACCGACATCGCGAAGCTCGAGCGCGAGCTGACGATCGTCCGCCAGCAATCGTGCGCGCGCGACAACGAGGAGCTCGAACTCGGCGTGCGCTGCATCGCGGCCGGCATCTACGACGATTCGGGCAAGCTCGTCGCGGGCCTGTCGCTGTCGGCGCCGGCCGACCGCCTGCAGGACGCGTGGCTCGGCCAGTTGAGCCGGACGGCGCTCACCATCTCGGAATCGCTCGGCTACCGGCCGGCGCCCGAAAAGGACGTGGACGGGTTGCAGCGGCAGGCGTGAGCCGCGCCGTCGGCCCCGCTTCCGGCTCCGATTCCGGTTTCGCCGGATAAAAAAAGCCCCGCGATTGCGGGGCTTTTTCGTTGCAGCAACCGGTGCGGTACGGCGGCGAACCGCCGCACACGATCAGGTGCCGCCGGCCGGCGTGTTGGCCGCCGTCAGGCGTTCGCCGCCGCCGGCATCGAGCCAGTTGCGCAGGCGCGAGGCGTCGGCGAAGCGCGAGTACTTGCCGAACGAATCCAGCAGCACCATCACCATCGGCCGGCCGTGGATCGTCGCCTGCATCACGAGGCATTCACCCGCTTCGTTGATGAAGCCCGTCTTCTGCAGGCCGATGTCCCACGAACCGTTGCCGCGGATCAGCGCGTTGGTGCTGTTGTAGACCAGGTTGCGCTTGCCCGTGTACACCTCGTACGTGCGATCGGTCGAGAACTGGCGGATCATCGGGTACTGGTACGCCGCATTGACCATCTTCACGAGGTCGCGCGCGCTCGACACGTTCGAGCTCGACAGGCCGGTCGAATTCTCGAAGTGCGTATCGGTCATGCCGAGCGCCTTCGCCTTTGCGTTCATCGCCGCGATGAACGCCGGACGGCCGCCCGGGTAGTAACGCGACAGCGCGGCCGCCGCACGGTTTTCCGACGCCATCAGCGCGATGTGCAGCATGTCCTCGCGCGACAGCACCGAGCCCACCGACAGGCGCGAGCCCGTGCCCTTCTCGTAGTCGCGGTCTTCGTCGGTGACTTCGAGCTGGTCGGTCATCGGCGACTTCGCGTCGAGCACGACCATGGCCGTCATCAGCTTCGAGATCGACGCGATCGGCACGACCGCGTGCGAATTCTTGTCGAACAGCGGCTCGCCGGAATTCTGGTCGACGACGTACGCGACGCTGGAGCGCAGCGCGAGCGCGTCGGGCGTATCGTGCAGACCGAACGCCTGGCCGACCGTCGGACGGCGCGGCTGGAACGCGACCTTGCGCACCGCGCCGCGATGGCCGCCGTGCACGTTGCTCGCCGCGAGCGTCACGCGCTTGCGCGACGCTTTCGCGCGCGGCGCATCGGCCGCGGCGACCTTGGCGGATTTATCGGTGGTCGCGTAATAACTTCGTATAGCATACATTATACGAAGTTATACGAATGATGTCGGCAACGGTGACGTCCTGCGCGCGACGCGCGAGGTTGTAGCCGCCGCCCGGGCCGCGCAC
>NZ_BCPP01000548.1:0-4820 GCF_016586125.1 Burkholderia sp. E168m23 | reverse complement strand
GAGTTCGCATGCGAGCAGTCGACCATCACCTGCTCGCGCAACCCGGCCTTGCGCAGCACCGCGCAACTCGCCTCGACGTGCTCGGCATCGTAGTTCGGGCCGTTCTTGCCGCCGCGCAGGATCACGTGCGCATCGTCGTTGCCGCGCGTCTCGAAGATCGCGGCCATCCCCATCTTCGTCATCCCCATGAACGCATGGCTCGCCGCCGCGGCGACGATTGCGTCCGACGCGACCTGCACGCCACCGTCGGTACCGTTCTTGAAGCCGATCGGGCAGCTCAACCCCGACGCAAGCTGGCGGTGGCTCTGGCTCTCGGTCGTGCGCGCGCCGATCGCGCCCCACGCGATCAGGTCGGCGATGTACTGCGGGCTCAGCAGGTCGAGGAATTCGGTCGATGCCGGCAGGCCGAGCGCGTTGATGTCGAGCAGCAATTGCCGCGCGGCGCGCAGCCCTTCGTTGATGCGGAAGCTACCGTCGAGGCGCGGATCGTTGATGTACCCCTTCCAGCCGACCGTCGTACGCGGCTTCTCGAAGTACACGCGCATCGTGATCAGCAGGTCGTCCTTCAGCGCGTCGGCTGCGACCTTCAGGCGCCGTGCGTAATCGAGCGCCTGGTCGTGATCGTGGATCGAGCACGGGCCGACGACGAGCAGCAGCCGGTCGTCGCGGCCGTGCAGGATGTCGCCGATCGCGCGACGCGTATCCTCGACGAGCGTCTGCGTCGCGGCCGGCACCGGCAGCTCGTCGAGCAGCAGCGCGGGCGAAATCAGCGGACGCACGGCGCCGATGCGGACGTCGTCGATGCGTGTGGTGTCCTGCGTCGCGTCGGCGCTGCCTACCTCGCGATCATGGGAAGGATTGTCGAGGTTCTGCATGGTGATTCTCCGGGGGACGTCTGTCTGGAATGATGGGCAGGCTCGATTATGGCACCCGGAGAAGGTCGCGGCGGGTTACGGCGGGGGAATGCGGACGACGGCCGCCGCAGTCACGCGATCGACGTCGAAACGACGCAAAAAAAGGCGACCCGCAAAGGGGTCGCCCGACCGTTTGCCGCATTGCGCGGCATGACTAGTGCCGCGTCTCGGGCGCGAGCGAGTTGCTCGGCAGCAGCGACGTCAGCCAGCAATTGTTCGGCGCGGCCTTGCCGTTGAAGCGATCGTAGAGCCACGGCAGCATGCCGGCCACCCACGGCACGATCGCGCCCGCGTGTTCGAGCGGATATTCGGTGTACGTGACCGCCGTGCCGCTGGCGCAAAACTTCTGCGCCAGCGCGCGCACGTCGTACGCCAGCATCACGCCGTCGCCCACCTGGCTGCCGAAGGTGCCGTCCAGCGCGCCCGCAGTACCCTGGCCGATGAACATCGGGATCGTCGGCGACGCGGCCAGCCCCGCATTCACCTTGTTCGCATAGGTGACGTACACCGGAATGCTGTTGATGTCGTTCGCGTATTGCGGCTTGAACAGCGTGCCCCAGCGCAGGCCCGTGTACTTCGGCAGGATGTAGGCGAGCGACTGGTTCTGGATATCCTTGAACACGGCCACGCCCGTCTCGCTGAGGTACGGCGTCAGGTCGAAGCCATAGCCGCGCGACAGGCCGGCCAGCGCGGCCGCGGCCACGCCGCCCCACACGATGCTGCCGTCGACATAACGCAGGTTGTGCGCCGGGTCGACCAGCACGCCGCCCTCCGCCGCGCCGACGAGCTGCCGGTTGACGTCGGGCGCGTAGCTCGGCGCGAGTTGCGCGGCCCAGTTCGTCGCGATCGCGCCGCCGGAATAGCCGATCATCGCGACCTTGCTCGACGGATTCAGCCCGGTCGACGGCGTATTGAGCGCGGCGCGAATCGAATCGAGCGTCGTCATCCCGTATTCGGGGCCGGCCGCGAAATCGGCCGTCTGGCCCTCGGTATCGGGCACGATGATGTTGTAGCCGAGCAGCAGCAGCGTCGACAGCGGAATCGATTCCGCGCTGTACAGCAACGTGCCGACGTTGATGACCTTGGTCACGTCGCGATCGCCGGCGATCACCTGCGACGGCTCGTCGTACGGGTTCAGCGAATCGTAGGCCGACTGGTACGAGATCGCGTGGCCGTTGCTGACCGGGCTGCGGATCACGGAGGTCACGTTGACGACCGGCTGGTTCAGCGCGTTGCTGGTGCGATACAGCAATTGCTGCGCGGTCACCGCGGTCGGAATGCCGGCCACGTGATAGGTGACGTTACGCGTCTTGATCACGGTGCCCGGTGGAACCGATGCCAACGGCGTGGAGCCGGTGTACGTGTAGAACGGATCGGAGACGGCTGGCGCCGCGGCGCTGGCCGGCGGTGTCGTGACGGCAAGTATGGCTGACACCGCGGCCGCAGCCGCGACAATCATGAAACGTCTGGAGGACATGGGTGGAGGCCCCTGGGATAACCTGCTTGCATCGAAGGAAATTCGGCGGTGTTGCAGACCATCGCGATTGCCGCTTCAACAGCGTTTCGGTGCCATCGACTGTCTCCTGTAAATGAATGATCCGGTTTTTTCCGATTCTGTAATTTAGTAGGACTGCAAATCTGATTTATTGAAGCACAACGAGAATGCGTTCGAGATGCGTTTTCGCTTGTTTGAAGGTAAACGTCTAAACCGGTTGCCACGCGAGGTCGGCGGCCCGGCCGTTCGGCCGAGTGTTCGCGTTGGAGGGGAGTACCGTAGGATCACCGTTGTCCGGTACCGAAGCGGCCCGTCGTGCGACGCTGGTCGCTCCGCACACCGCTTGCCTGTGACCGATCGTTTCCTGCCCAACCGACACGCCACGATGACCGTCTCCGAACTGCTCCGCGCCATCCGCCAACCCTATGTCGACCTGCTCGCGAAAGCCACCACGCAATCGGCCGTCGTCGTCGAGCCGGCCTACCGGCAGGCCGACGGCACGCTGGCCACCGAAGGCCCGCTCGCGTTGCCGTGCCGCGCCGACACGATCGCGACCGAAGGCGAGGCGGCCGGCCAGCCCGCGATGGTCGATTCGGCCACGCAGCTGGATTTCGAGCCGTTCGCATTCGAACTCGAAACGGCAGCCGTGTCGATCCAGCCGTTCGTGTGGGACTGGGCGGCGGTCGAGGCCGACGGTCTCGACGAAAGCACCGCGAACGACGCGTTCAAGACGTGGTTCCTCGCGTGGTTCGACGCGGACGACGAGAACACGCCGGCCGAAGACGGACTGCACGGCATCGTTCACTACCTGTCGGAACCGGTTCGCACGGAACAGGGCTGGCGCATCCACGCGGATCTCGGTTCCGCGCCGGAGACGGCCGTCGAGGATCTGCTGTTCCGGCTCGTCGATGCGGGCGCAACGCGGATCAGTGTCGGTTGATATGCGTCTTCATCGCTCACGCACCGTCATGAAAACCATTCGGTTGCCGCCGTGATGCGCCGGTTGATCCGAAGCGCGTGCGTGGTACCTCGTCCCCGGCGTCGAGCTGAAGTGACGCGGCGGTCCGCGCGCACCGCTGCCATTGCATCAGGAAGCGATCAGGACGCGTCGCCCGGTGCGTCGACGTCGATGCCGAGTTCGCTCGCCATCCGTTGAACCAGCGCATTGAGTCGCGCCACTTCGTCCGCGAGGCGCTTCTGTTCGGCCTTTAGCGCCTCGAATTCGGAAGGCGGCACCGAATCCGCGCCGCCGCCGGCATCCGCGCTCGCGAAGTCGGCCATGTTCACGTCGCCGCACATCAGGTGCATCCAGCGGTTCTCGCGCGCACCCGGCGCACGCGGCAGCCGGACGACGAGCGGCTGCGCGCGCGCCGCGAGTTCGTCCAGGAACGCCTCGACCGACGAGATGTCCGCGAAGCCGTGCAGGCGTGCGCTGTTCAGGCGCAGCTCGGCGGCCGTCTGCGGGCCGCGCAGCAGCAGGATCGTCAGCAGCGCGATCGCCTGGCTCGGGATGCCGAGCACGCGGTTCATGTTGTGCTCGAAACGCGGCACGCGGCTGCTGCTGCCCTCCATCACGAGGCTCAGGCGCTTCAGCTCGTCGAGCGCGGTCGTGACTTCGTCCTCGCTGACGTTCATCACCGGCGCGCGCGCGGTTTTCTGGTTGCAGCCCGCGGTCAGCGCGTTCAGCGACAGCGGGTAGGTATCCGGCACCGTGTGTTGTTTCTCGACGAGCACGCCGAGAATGCGGGCCTCGAGAGGCGTGAGTTCGCGAAGGGCGCGGGGCGTGGGCGTATCCGGCGTGGTGTTCATGAGTGGCGTCGCAGCGTGCAGCAGGTGAAGGGAAACGATCGCGGCCCGTACGGCATCGCGCACGGGCGAGCCATATGATAGCTCGCGACGCACGGCCCGGCGCCGCTTGGCGCAGCAGCATGCGGACTTGCCGCAGCGGGTTTTCGTCCGACGTAGCGGCGCGCGCGATAGCGTGCGGCGCATCGCTGCGATGCGCGTGCGCGGCACCGCAGCTTCATCCTTCGCGCGCGCCGGGCGTTTGCGCGATGCGCATGCCGGCGCTACGATAGACGTTCATCCCGATATCAGCGGCGCCGCACACGACCGCTTTCGCACGCCGATACCACGCATCACCCGCGTTGAATGCGCTGCCGCCGTGCGTGCGCACCGCTCGTCAAACCCGCTCACCCCCTCACCCGTTCACCACCATGACTGCATCCTCTTCCGCACCCGTGCGCGCCATCGTCACCGGACACACCCGCGGCGTCGGCGCGGCGCTCGCCGAACAACTCCTGCAGGAAGGCATCGCCGTGCTCGGCGTGTCGCGCAGCCGTCATCCGTCGCTCGCGTCACAGGCCGGCGAGCGCTTTACCGAGGTCGAACTCGACCTGTCGGACTCGAAG
>NZ_BCPP01000547.1:0-4832 GCF_016586125.1 Burkholderia sp. E168m23 | reverse complement strand
GGCTTGCCCGCGCCCGCCGCGAGGATCGCGCCGAGGTTGTCCTGCGTCTGCTTGATGAAGTTCGTGTTGAGCTGCAGGTCGCTGAACCAGTTGTACGACACGCCGAGGCCGAGGAACGGCCGGAACTTCGCGGTGGCCTGCCCGAAGTAGTACTGCAGGATCACCGCCGGGCTCCACTGCCGCACGCTCTTCACGATCGGGTTGACCGACCCCAGCCCGATGTTCTGCGTGCCGAGCGCGCCGGCGGGACCCGGCGGCTTGATCGTGCCCTGGCCCGACACCTTGAACACCGGCGGCACGCCGGCCACCGACGTCACCGCGATATGGTCGGTCAGGAAGTGGCTGACCGTCAGGCCGACGGTGTCGGCGCCGCTCGTGTGCAGCCCGGTGCCCGCCGACGTGAACGACGGTGGCAGCCGCAGCGGCGTGTTGATCGGCGTCGGCGCGACGTTGGTCGTCATCGGCGTGCTGCTCTGCTGCGGCATGATGTGGAACCAGCCCAGCGTGACGACGTTGCTGCCGGCGCTCTGCGCGTGCGCCGCGAGCGGCGCCACTGCGGCGGCGCCGGCCGCCGCGCAGAGAAGGGTTTTCTTCATCACGGCTTTCCCCTCCGCTTACTGGACGAATGCGCCGATCGTGAAATACGGCGTCGATCCGGCGTTGTCGAGGAAACCGAACACGCCACCCGAGAAGATGAACTTGCCGGTCGGCGACGTGCTGCCCGAACCCGTGTGGATCGTCGTGACCGTGCCCGGCACCTTCTGCGTGTAGTCGAGGTCGAGCGCGGTCGCGAGCGACGCCTGCGACGGCTGGAACGGATCGAGCAGCGTGGCCTGCTTGTCGATCAGCGCGGTGGTCCGGTAATCGAACTGGCTGTCGACGCCGATGTACTCGCCGTTCTGCGAGCCGGCCGCGACGGCCGTCTGCGGCGCGAGGATCGAGATGCTCGATTCGTCGTCGGCGGTCAGGCCCGGCACGCCGTTGCTGTCCGGCGTCGGGTTCGGGTTCGCGACTCCCGTGCGCACGAGGATCGGCACGAGCTGGTTACGCAGCTTGCCGACGATCATGAAGCCCTTGCCCTGCGGCGTGGCCGACAGCGTCGGCTTCAACTGGCTCGCGTAGTTGTTCGACTGGAACGCGCCGCTGCCGTCGGCCGACTGCACGAAGTTCGTGCCCTGCTGCGCGCACGCGGCGCCGGCGAACTGGCCGGTCGTGTCGCACTTGGTCCACGTGCCGTCCGCGTTGATCGTCACCTTCGCGTCGATCGACGCCGGCCCGAATTTCTGCGACGGCACTTCGCCGAAGCCGATGTGGCTGTACGTGCCCGCGACCTTCGTGATGTCGGTTTCGATCGACGAGAAGCCGATGAACGGGTAGTACGGGAATTTCGTGTCGGGCACCGCGGCCTGGCCGAGCACGCCGTCGAACTGGATCTCCTTGCCGGGAATCGTGCCGCCGGCGACGCCGAAGCCGACGAAGATGCGCGCCGGACGCGACGCGTCGAGGCTCGCGCCGTTCAGGCGGAATGCGCACTGGTTCAGCTTGTTGGTCGGCAGCAGCGTTTCCTGCGTGAGCGTGCCGCTGTCGACGGTGCCCGCGCGCGTCGGCGTGACGGTGCCGGTCTTTTGCGGCACCGCCGATTCGACATAGGTGACCTGCCAGGTCATCTTGGTCGTGTCGAGCTGGACCTTCGCGAGTTCGCCGCTGCCCGCGCCGCCCGTGAACACGGTGTTGTAGTCGAGCGTGGCGGGGCAAAGCCGGTCTTCGACGAGCGGGGGCGGATTGTCGCTACCGCCGCCGCATGCGGAAAGAAGGGGGGCGGCAAGGGCCGCCGCCAGAATGAGGTTGCGCTTCATGTTGCTCCTCCAGATTTGTCTTTGTGCGGCGGCCAGCTCCCTGTCGGCCGCTTCTGTTGGTCGTACTCGTCCTGCCTGCGCCGTGCCGAGCGCCTTCGTGCCTTCCCTGCCATCCGCGGCGGCAGGCCGGCCGCCGCGCCCTCGATCGCTACTTGCTGATCTGCGCGCCCACGCCGAAGTACGGGGTCGACGACGTCGTCGAATTCGCCGACGTCGACGTGACGCCGCCGTTCACCGTGCCCTGGATCAGCGCTGCATACAGGCCGCCCGTCGCGATCACCACGCCCGATGCGGACGGGTAGCTCGCGCCGCTCGGCGGGGTGGTCTTCGCGTTCAGCAGGCCCGGCGTCGTCTGGCCGTAGTCGAGCGTGAAGCCGTCTTCCTCGGCCTGCGTGGACGGGTTGATGAACGACGCGTTGCTGCCGCGGATCAGCGCGGCCGTGTACTTGAAGTTGGAGTCCGCGCCCGCGTAGCCGCCATCGATCGTGCCCGACGTGACGGCCGTCGCCGCGCCGAGCACCGCGATGCCCGATTCGTCGTCGACCTGCGCGTCGAGGTGCAGCGGCGGCGTGCCGAGGTTCACGTTGCCCGTGCGCACGATCACCGGCACCGTCGCGCCGTTGAGCTGGCCGATCACCATGTGCGCGGTCGCCGACTTGCCGGTCGCGCCGACGATCGGCAGTTGCGTCTGCGGCAGCGTCTGCGGCGCCTTGGTGCTGTCGAAGTAGCCGCCGTTCGCGCTCGTCTTCCACGGATCGCCGGTGGTCTGGCAGCCGCCCGACCCGCTCGACGTGCACGCGCCGTTCGCGTCGAACGTCTCGCTCGAGTTCGAGCCCTTCGTCGCGTAGTTGCCCGACGGCACGAGGTGATAGAGCAGCGCGTTGTACGTGCCCGGCAGCTTCGAGAGGTCGGTCGTCGTGTTCGCGAAGCCGAGGAACGGATAGAAGTCGAAGTGACGGTTCGGCACCTGGCCGACGTTCTGCACGACGCCCGGGATGATCGTCAGCCCGTCGTACTGGATCGTCGCGCCGGGAATGCCGCCGCCCGCCACGCCCATGCCGACCAGCAGCATCGGCGGGTTCGCCTGGTTGAAGTCGGCGGCCGTCGAATAGGTCGAGCCGTCCGGCGCGGGGCCGGTGCCCGGCGTGAGGACGAACGCGCAGCGCGTCTGCTCGGCGGTCGGCAGCGTGCCGGTCGGCGGGTGGATGACCTTGCCGGTGATGGTCGTGCCGACGCGGCTCGGCGTGACGGTGCCGGTCTTCAGCGGAATCGGCGATTCAAGCCACTTGAGGGTGTACGTCATCGCGACCGCGTCGATGTTGACGCTGACGATCTCGCCGCTCCCCGCGCCGCCGAGATACGTGCTCTTCACGATATCCGCGTTGGCCGGGCATAGTGCGCCGTTGATCGGCTGCGAAGGCGGCTGCCCTTGCGTGCCGCAACTCGAGCCGGAACATTGGGGCGCATTGATCGGCGCGAGCGCGCCGCCGGAGTCCCCCCCACCACATGCAACCAGGAAAGGGGCAATGGCAAAGGCCGTTGCCACCCCCTTCGATAAGGCGTGCGACATGCCGCTGTCTCCAATCGTTTAATTGTGCGAGCTAATGTCGCTGCCTGGGTTTTTGCTGTCAATTGATGAACCCGTCTAAAAAAGGCGATTGAAACGGGAGCTGCGATTTGAATCCTTGCCCGATAAGGCAATGAGTAAGAATTTAAACGCGAGACAGGCTGCCGAAAGCTGCCGGAGTGGGGGATGCGCGACGCCCGGCACGCTCTCGCAGCGCCTTCCTGCGTATAACGGCAGTGTTTAAATCGACGGGTATCCGGTTTATCCCTATTCGGGATTGACTGGATGAGGAGGGGCTGGATTAATTCACTTGTAATCGCGCAATGGAAAGCTTGTAAATATTTGTAAAGGCGCGATCCGGTGTTTTTATATATTGCCTGATACGGGTAAATAAAAAGCCGGCCAGTGGCCGGCTTTGCATGGCATGCGATGCTGAATCAGCGTTTGAGGCCCGCGTCCTCGGCCGCGCCGATGTTGAGGTTCATGCACTGGATCGCGGCGCCCGACGCGCCCTTGCCGAGGTTGTCGAGGCGCGCGACGGTGACGAAGCGCTCCGCGTTGCCGAACACGAACAGGTCGACGCGGTTCGTGTCGTTGTTCGCCTGCACGTCGAAGAAGCCGCTGTCGAGGTTGGCTTCCGCGTCGAACGGTGCGACGCGCACGAACGCCTCGTCCGCGTAGTACTCGGCGAACACGCGCTGCACGTCCTGCGGCGTCGCGCGCTTCGCGAGCAGCTCGGGCGTGAAGTAGGTCGTCACCGCGAGGCCCTTCAGGAACGGGCCGACGATCGGCGTGAAGATCGGCGCGTTCGCGAGGCCCGTGTGCGCGGCCATTTCCGGCAGGTGCTTGTGCGCGAGGCCGAGCGCGTACGGGCGCGGGCTCGCGAGCTTGCCGCCCGGCGCGGCGCTTTCGTACTCGGCGATCATCGACTTGCCGCCGCCGCTGTAGCCGGTGATCGAGTAGCTGTGCGCGGCGAACGTCGGCGCGACGATGCCCGCATCGACGAGCGGACGCATCGCGAGCACGAATGCCGATGCGTGGCAGCCGGGTACCGCGATGCGCTTCGACGTACGAATCTTCTCGCGCTGCGCGCGGGTCAGCTCCGGCAGGCCGTACGCCCAGTCGGGACTCGTGCGGAACGCGGTGCTCGCGTCGATCAGCGTGGTGTTCGGGTTCTCGACGAGCGACGCGGATTCGCGCGACGCGACGTCCGGCAGGCACAGGAACGTGACGTCCGACGCGTTGATCAGGCGGCGGCGCTCGTCGACGTCCTTGCGCTTCGCTTCATCGATGCGCAGGATCTCGATGTCGCTGCGTGCCGACAGGTATTCGAAGATCTTGAGGCCGGTCGTGCCTTCCTGGCCGTCGACAAAAACTTTGGTGCTCATTTCGCTCTCACTGAATGAAAC
>NZ_BCPP01000546.1:0-4844 GCF_016586125.1 Burkholderia sp. E168m23 | reverse complement strand
TCGGCACCGCGAGCGGCTTCGCCGGGATGGCCGCGTGGATCGGCGGCCTCGGCTTCTCGTTGCTGGTCGGCGCGCTCGCCGACAAGATCGGCTATGCGCCGCTGTTCGCGTGCCTCGGCCTGTTCGACATCATCGGCGTCACGCTGCTCGCGCTGCTGATCCGCGGCCAGTCGAAACAGGAACGCCTGCTCGCGCAGCACGCCTGACATCCGTTTTCACCAGGAACCGCCTTCATGACTTCGCTCCTTCATCCGCCCGTGTTCCGCGTCGCCAGCCACCACGCGAACCGCGTACTGCTCGCGTCCGAGACGGGCGCCACCGTCGAAATCTTCGTGCTCGAGGACGACATCGTGCGGGTACGCGTGCTGCCCGACGCGACGGCGCGCACCCCGCGCACGTGGACGATCGCGCCGGGCCTCGACGACGTGCCGCTCGACGGGCGCGACCGCCTCGACCTGAGCGACTTCACGCTACCCCACTACGACTTCGCCGAGGACGACGACGCCGTGCGCATCGAAACCGCGCAGATCCGGCTCGCGGTGCGCCGGCAAGGCGGCCACTGCACGTGGTCGCTGCGCGGCGCGGACGGCGCATGGCGCGTCGCGCTCGCCGACCGCGCGACGCAGGCGTACAACTTCGGCTGGTGGGACGATCGCGCGTATCACTACGTCGCCCGCGAGCGCGGCGACCAGGTGTTCGGCCTCGGCGAACGCGCGGGCGAACTCGATCGCACGGGCGCCCGCTTCGAGATGCGCAACATCGACGCGATGGGCTACAGCGCGAAGCACACCGACCCGCTGTACAAGCACATCCCGTTCTACATCACGTGGTCGCCCGATGCGGGCCAGGGCTTCGGGCTGTTCTACGACACGCTGTCCGACTGCGCGTTCGACATGGGCCGCGAGCTCGACAACTACCACGGGCTCTATCGCTACTTCGTCGCCGAACACGGCGATCTCGACTACTACTTCATCGCGTCGCCCGCTACGCCGCTCGCGGCCGCGCGGCGCTTCACGTGGCTCACCGGGCGCCCCGCGCGCACGCCGAAATGGGGGCTCGGCTATTCGGGCTCCACGATGAGCTACACCGACGCGCCGGACGCGCAGCAGCAGATGAACCAGTTCGTCGAGCAGTGCGACACGCACGACATCCTGTGCGATTCGTTCCACCTGTCATCGGGTTATACGTCGATCGGCGCGAAGCGCTACGTGTTCAACTGGAACCGCGACAAGTTTCCCGATGCGAAAGGCTTCGTGCAGCATTACCGCGACAACGGCATCCGCCTGTGCGCGAACATCAAGCCGTGCCTGCTGCGCGACCATCCCGCGTTCGACGACGCCGCGCGGCGCGGGCTGCTGATCCGTTCCGCATCGGGCGAGCCCGCATGGGTGCAGTTCTGGGACGAAGTCGGCGCGTACATCGATTTCACGCAGCCGGACGCGTACCGCTGGTGGCGCGAGCAGGTCACGTCGGCGCTGCTGGAATACGGGATCGAATCGACCTGGAACGACAACAACGAATACGAGATCTGGTCGCCCGACGCGATCGCGCACGGCTTCGGCCAGCCGTTCCCGGCGCGCGAGGCGAAGGTGCTGCAGACGATGCTGATGATGCGCGCGTCGCGCGACGCGCAGCGCGCACATGCGCCGGCGCGGCGGCCGTTCCTCGTGTCGCGCTCGGGCGGCGCGGGCATGCAGCGCTACGTGCAGACGTGGTCGGGCGACAACTACACGTCGTGGGAAACGCTGCGCTACAACCTGAAGATGGGCCTCGGCCTCGCGCTGTCGGGCGTGTCGAACATCGGCCACGACATCGGCGGCTTCTCGGGCCCTGCGCCGTCGCCCGAATTGCTGCTGCGCTGGGTGCAGTTCGGCATCTTCATGCCGCGCTTCAGCATCCACTCATGGAACGACGACGGCACCGTCAACGAACCGTGGATGTACCCCGAGATCACCGCGCAGATCGCGTCGCTGATCAAGCAGCGCTACCGGCTGCTGCCGTACCTCTATCACCTGCTGTGGCTGTCCACGACGCGCTACGAGCCCGTGCTGCGGTCGACCCTCGCCGATTTCCCCGGCGATGCGCGCTGCTACGACGCGTGCGACGACATGATGCTCGGCGACGCGCTGCTGGTCGCGCCGGTCGTCGAGCCCGGCCAGACCGAACGCACGGTGTACCTGCCGTCGGGCGCACGCTGGACGTGCTGCGCGAGCGCGCAGTCGTTCGACGGCGGCGCGAGCGTGACGCTCCCCGCACCGCTCGACACGCCGGTGATGCTGCTGCGCGAAGGCCGCGTGCTGCCGCTGAACGTCGCGGAACAGCATTTCGGTACGCGCGCCGACACGCGTGGCTTCCTCGTCGCACCGCGGATCGAGGACGGCGTCGCGTACGGCGAATGCGTGGAGGACGATGGCGAGACCGAAGCATGGCGCGACGGCGAATACGGCCTGTGGCGCATCGAGACCGGCCGCGAGGCATCTGGCGTGCTCGGCGTGTCGGTCCGCTGGGACGGCCACCCGGCACGTCCGTCCGACCGCGTCGAAATCCTGCTGCCCGCGTCGCTGCAAGGCGCGATTGCCGTGCGCGGCGCGCGTGTCGAGCAGGATGCGCAGGACGGCGCGTGGCGCCGCCTCGTCGTCGCGTTCGATCAATGAACCACTGAAGCCAACCCGATCAGGCGGGCCGTTCGCGCGGCTCGCCGCCTGCCACAGAGGAGGCATTCAGCCTCCCGCCCCCTTGAAAAGATGAAGAGACCTGGAGATCGAGCATGAAAGCACCCGTCAACCGTTATGCAATCCTGATTTTATCGGCCGCCTCGCTCGGCACGACCGCCGCCCACGCACAGAGCAGCGTCACGCTGTACGGCGTGGTCGACGATTCGCTCGCGTACGTGAACAACCAGCAGGGGCACTCGAACATCTACATGCGCGACGGCAACCTGTATGCGTCGAAGTTCGGGCTGCGCGGCGACGAGGATCTCGGCGGCGGCACGCACGCGATCTTCGACCTGCAGGCCGGTTTCAACCTGAATACGGGCGCGCAGGCCGCCGCCGGCACGCTATTCAATCGCCAGGCCTTCGTCGGCCTGCGCAACGCCAGCTACGGTACGGTCACGGCCGGTCGCCAGTACACGCCCTACTTCCTGTTCGTCGGCCCGTACGCGTCGAGCAGCTGGCTGACCGGCGCCACCGGCGCGCATCCGGGCGACATCGACGGCCTCGACACCACGATCCGCGTGAACAATTCGGTTACCTATACGTCGCCGACCTTCGCCGGGCTGACCGCGAGCGCGATGTACGCATTCGGCGGCATTGCGGGCGCGACCGGCAAGGGCAACACGTTCAGCGCCGCGCTGCGCTACGCGAACGGGCCGATCGGGATCGCGGCCGGCTACCTGCGGATCAACAGCTCGGGCTCGTCCGCGGGCTTCCTGAACCCGGCCACCGCATCGTCGGGCAGCTTCGCGGTGTCCGTGCTGAACCAGGGCTACCTGAGCGCGAAAGCGGTCGAACAGGTGGCGGCGGCCGGCAACTACACGCTCGGCGACCTGACGATGGGGCTCAACTATTCGAACGTGAAGTACCTGCCCGGCAACGGCTCGGCGTTCACCGACACGGCCGTGTTCAACACCTACGGCGCGCTTGCCGCATACCGCTTCACGCCGACGTTCTCGGTGGCCGGCGCATTCGCGTACACGCTCGCATCGAAGGCGAACGGTGTCGCGAGCGCGGCCCGCTATCAACAATATTCGCTGAAGGAGTCGTACAGCCTGTCGAAACGCACGACGCTCTACGCGCTGCAGGCGTACACGCATTCGAGCGGGCAGACGCTCGGCGCGCAAGGCGCCGGGCACATCGTCGACGCGGCGCCGATCGTCGGCGATTCGCAGCAGCTCACGCCGTCGACGACGCATGGCCAGTTCGTCGGCATGGCCGGGATCGCCGTCACGTTCTGAACCCGCCTGGCGACGCCTTCCTCGCGCCGCCCCTTGCCCGGACGATGCGCATGCCGTGCGTGCGCCGTCCGGGCGTCCGTCGCTGCGTTTTCCCCGCCCCGCCGGCCCGCCGCGCACACCGCGCGGGTTTTCTCGATCGCCCCGACACCTTACAATTCGTCAGGTTTACCCTTCTGCATGCCCCTTCTTGCAGTCCTGACACCGCGGTACACTCGACGCACGCCGTATCAGGGTCCGACGCGCAAGGTGCGCGCCGGGCGGCGTCGCGCCTCGTTGCGCCCACAACTGGATGCCCGCCATGCCGGATTCCCGTCCCTCGCCCCGCACGACATTCAAGCCGCAGGTCGTCCTGCCCGCGCTCGCCGTGATCGGCGCGCTACTCGTCGTGTGCGCACTGCACCCGAGCGAAGCCGGCGCACTGTTCTCCGCCGGCCAGCAATGGGTTATCGCCCGGTTCGACTGGTTCTACGTGCTCGCCGTCACCGGCTTCCTCGTGTTTCTCGTGCTGATCGCCGCCAGCGACTTCGGCAATATCCGGCTCGGCCCCGACGATGCCGAACCGGAATTCAGCTTCGTGTCGTGGACGGCGATGCTGTTCGCGGCCGGCATGGGCATCGGCCTGATGTACTTCGGCGTCGGCGAGCCGATGCAGCATTTCCTGAAGCCGCCCACCGTCGACCCCGGCACGCCCGCCGCCGCGCGCGAGGCGATGCTGATGACCTTCTTCCACTGGGGCTTCCATGCGTGGGCGATCTACGGGCTGATGGGGCTCGTGCTCGCGTACTTCGGCTTCCGCTACAACCTGCCGCTGACGCTGCGCTCCGGGCTGTATCCGGTGCTGCGCGAGCGCATCAACGGCTGGATCGGCCACACCGTCGATGCGTTCGCG
>NZ_BCPP01000545.1:0-4846 GCF_016586125.1 Burkholderia sp. E168m23 | reverse complement strand
GGTGTTTATACGTATGCCGATTTCGACATCGGCTCAATCCAATATTTCATTGGAAGGTTATCGGACTTGTTTCTAGACTGATGCGGGGCATGTATACCGCGCCGGCTGCCCACGCCGGCCGGCGCAGCCCGATCCGCGCCAGCGCCACGCAGAAACACAACAGCGCCGCGGCACACAACGACATCATCGGAGACGGACCATGACATTCATCAGGAAGCTGGCGGCCGGCGCGATCGTCGCCGCGGCGACGGTGCTGGCAGGCGGCGCGCACGCGCAGCAAAAGCCGATCACGCTCGGGTTCTCGCAAGTCGGCGCGGAAAGCGCCTGGCGCACCGCGAATACCGTATCGGTGAAGGGCGCGGCGAAGGACGCCGGCATCAACCTGAAGTTTTCCGACGCCCAGCAGAAGCAGGAGAACCAGATTCGCGCGATCCGCTCGTTCATCGCGCAGAAGGTCGACGTGATCGCGTTCTCGCCGGTCGTCGAATCGGGCTGGGAGCCGGTGCTGACCGAAGCGAAGGCCGCGCATATCCCGGTGATCCTGACCGACCGCGGGGTCGACGTGAAGGACCCGTCGCTGTACGTGACGATGATCGGCTCCGACTTCCTCGAGGAAGGGCGGCGCGCCGGCCACTGGCTGGAAGAGCGCTACAAGAACGACGCAGGCCCGATCAACATCGTCGAATTGCAGGGCACGGTCGGCTCCGCGCCGGCCAACGACCGCCGCGCGGGCCTGCTCGAAGTGATCAAGAACAATCCGAAATTCAAGGTGATCGCGTCGCAGAGCGGCGACTTCACGCTCGCCGGCGGCAAGCAGGTGATGGAAGCGTTCGCGAAGACCTACGGCAAGCAGATCAACGTCGTCTATGCGCACAACGACGACATGGCGCTCGGCGCGATCCAGGCGATGGAAGAAGCCGGCATCAAGCCCGGCAAGGACGTGAGCGTCGTGTCGTTCGACGCGACCAAGGGCGGCTTCCAGGCGATGGTCGCGGGCAAGATCAACGTCGACGTCGAATGCAGCCCGCTGCTCGGCCCGCAGCTGATGACCGCGGTGAAGGACGTCGTCGCCGGCAAGCAGTTGCCCAAGCGCATCGTGACCAACGAGACGGTGTTCCCGATGAACGTCGCGGCGCAGGTGCTGCCGACCCGCAAGTACTGACCTGTCCGCCCGGACGGCGGCCTCGCGGCCGCCGTCCGGCGACGCTTCGAGGGAGGCTGCATGCAGAGTCCGCCGGTGGTCGAGATGATCGGCATCGACAAGTCGTTTCCGGGCGTCAGCGCGCTGCAGCGCGTGGACTTCCGGTTGTTTCCGGGCGAGATCCACGCACTGATGGGCCAGAACGGCGCGGGCAAGTCGACGCTGATCAACGTGCTCACCGGCGTGCACGCGCACGATGCGGGCGAGATTCGCGTCGGCGGCGCGCCGGTGAATTTCGCCGCGCCGCGCGAGGCCGAGGCGGCCGGCATCCAGACGCTCTACCAGGAAGTGAACCTGTGCGCGAACCTGTCGGTCGCGGAGAACATCTTCGCGGGCCGGCAGCCGATGCGGCGCGGCGCGATCGACTGGAAGACGATCCATGCGCGCTCGCGCGACGCGCTCGCCGAACTCGACCTGGCGCTCGACGTCACGCGTTCGCTCGATTCGTATCCGATCGCGGTGCAGCAGATGGTCGCGATCGCGCGTGCGGTGTCGGTCGACGCGCGCGTGCTGATTCTCGACGAACCGACCTCGAGCCTCGACGACGGCGAGGTCGCGCGCCTGTTCGACGTGCTGCACCGGCTGAAGGCGTCGGGCATCGCGATCCTGTTCGTCACGCATTTTCTCGAGCAGACCTATGCGGTGTCCGACCGCATCACCGTGATGCGCAACGGCGAGCGCGAAGGCGAGTACCTCGCGCGCGACCTGCCGGTCGACGTGCTGGTCGCGAAGATGACCGGCCGCGAGCGCATGTCCGAGACGCTGCAGGCGGGCGCCGCGGCGGTCGAGCGTGACACCGCGACCGCCGCGCCGTTCCTGTCGATGCAGCAGGTCGGCCGGCGCGGGATGATGAGCGCGCTCGATCTCGACGTGCGCCCTGGCGAGATCGTCGGGCTGGCCGGGCTGCTCGGCTCGGGCCGCACCGAGACCGCGCAACTGGCGTTCGCCGCCGCGCGCCCGGATACCGGCGCGATCGAGATCGACGGCGCGCGCAAGCGGCTCGCGTCGCCGCACGACGCGGTGCGCAGCGGCATCGCGTACTGCCCGGAAGATCGCAAGAAGGAGGGCATCGTCGCCGCGCTGTCGATCCGCGAGAACATCGTGCTCGCGCTGCAGGCGCGGCGCGGCTGGTGGCGGCTGATCGGGCGGGCGCGACAGCGCGAGATCGCCGACACGTACATCGCCCGGCTCGGCATCAAGGCGCGCGACGCGGAGCAGCCGATCGGGCTGCTGTCGGGCGGCAACCAGCAGAAGGTGCTGCTCGCGCGCTGGCTCGCGACGGACCCGAAGCTGCTGATTCTCGACGAGCCGACGCGCGGCATCGACGTCGCCGCGAAGTTCGACATCATGGAGCGCGTGCTCGCGCTGTGCGCGCAGGGGCTCGCGATCCTGTTCATCTCGTCGGAGATCAGCGAGGTCGTGCGCGTGAGCCACCGGATCGCGGTGCTGCGCGACCGGCGCAAGGTCGCGGAGCTGAGCGGCGCCGATGCGTCCGAGGAGCAGGTTTACCGGTTGATCGCGGGAGGCCAGTCATGACGTGGCTACGCACGCTGTTTCGTCATTCGCTCGCGTGGCCGGTGCTGACGCTCGCGCTGCTGTTCGCGCTGGATGTCGCGTATCGCCCCGGCTTCCTGTCGATCGCGCTGCTCGACGGCCACCTGTTCGGCGCGCCGATCGACATCCTGAACCGCGCGGCGCCGCTCGTGATCGTGTCGCTCGGGATGACGCTCGTGATCGCGACGCGCGGGATCGACATCTCGGTCGGCGCGATCGTCGCGATCGCCGGCGCGGCGGCCGCGACCGTGCTCGAGGCGGACCCGTCGCAAGTCGGCACGGCGCTGGCCGCCGCGCTCGGCGTCGGGCTGCTGGCCGGTGCGTGGAACGGGCTGCTGGTCGCCTTCGTCGGGATGCAGCCGATCATCGCGACGCTGATCCTGATGGTGGCCGGTCGCGGCGTCGCGCAATTGCTGACGGGCGGCCAGATCATCCCGATCGGCGCGCCCGGCTACCTCGCGCTCGGCGGCGGCTATCTCGCGACCGTGCCGTGCGCGGTGTGGATCGCGCTCGCGACGATCGGCGCGACCGCGCTGCTGGTGAACCGTACGGCGCTCGGGCTGTTCATTCGCGCGATCGGCGTGAACCCGGTCGCGACGCGGCTCGTCGGGCTGCGCTCGGGCGCGGTCGTGTTCGGCGTGTATCTGTGCTCGGGCGTGATGTCGGCGCTCGCGGGCATCCTCGCGAGCTCGAACGTGCGCAGCGCCGACGGCAACAACGCGGGGCTGCTGCTCGAACTCGACGCGATCCTCGCGGTGACGCTCGGCGGCACGTCGCTACTCGGCGGCCGCTTCAGCCTCGCGGGCTCGGTGCTCGGCGCGCTGATCATCCAGACGCTCACCTACACGACCTATTCGATCGGCGTGCCGCCGGAGGCGACGCTCGTCGTCAAGGCGGTCGTCGTGATCGTCGTGACGCTGATCCAGTCGGACGCGGCGCGCGCGCTGCTGGTGCGGCACGCGTCGCGGCTGCTGCCTTCCGCGCGATCGCGCGCCACCACCACCGGAGCGACGCCGCGATGAACCGTTTCCTTGGCCGCCTCGCCGATCCGCGCACGCTGCCGATCGTCGTGACGATCGTGCTGTTCGCCGCGCTGTTCGGCTTCGGGTCCGTGATGTACACGGGCTTTTTCTCGATGCAGGTGCTGACCGGCCTGCTCGTCGACAACGCGTTCCTGCTGATCGTCGCGATCGGGATGACGTTCGTGATCGTATCGGGCGGCATCGACCTGTCGGTCGGCTCGGTCGTTGCGCTGACAACGATATTCTGCGCGGTCGGCGCCGAACGGCTGCACTGGCCCGTGTGGGTGATCGTGCCGCTGGTGCTCGCGTTCGGCGCGCTGTACGGCGCGGCGATGGGCGCGCTGATCCACTACTTCAAGCTGCAGCCGTTCATCGTCACGCTCGCCGGAATGTTTCTCGCGCGCGGCGCCTGCTTCCTGATCACGACACAGTCGATCACGATCAACGCGCCGGCGTTCCACGCGATTGCGGGCATCAGCGTGCCGCTCGGCGGCGGCATGCTGAGCGCCGGTGCGCTGATCGCGCTCACGACGCTGGCCGTCGCGATCTACGTCGCGCACTTCACGCGCTTCGGCCGCAACGTCTATGCGGTCGGCGGCAACGAACGCTCGGCGCTGCTGATGGGCTTGCCGGTCGCGCGCACGAAGATCGGCGTCTACGCGCTGAGCGGCTTCTGTTCGGCGCTCGGCGGCGTGGTGTTCACGCTGTACGTGCTGTCGGGCTACGGGCTGCAGGCGCAGGGGATGGAACTCGACGCGATCGCCGCGACCGTGATCGGCGGCACGCTGCTGACGGGCGGTGTGGGGTACGTGATCGGTTCGGTGTTCGGGGTCGGCATCCTCGGCACGATCCAGGTGCTGATCACGTTCGACGGCACGCTGAGTTCGTGGTGGACGCGGATCGTGATCGGCGCGCTGCTGTGCGTGTTCTGCGTGCTGCAGCGGGTGATCGAGCGGCACGCGACGCGGCGCCGCACCGGCGGCACCGGGCTCGGCGCGCAGCGGCCGACTCAGGCTGCCGCGCCCGCGCGGCCGGCGCCGCCCAAGGAGGACATCGGGCTGGTATCGAC
>NZ_BCPP01000544.1:0-4846 GCF_016586125.1 Burkholderia sp. E168m23 | reverse complement strand
AATACCGGGTGGCTTGATTGCCGAACCGGCGAGTGCATGGCCCGTGACGGCTGACGCGCCTCCTCGATGTGCGGTGTGATGTCGGCGGGGTAAATGCGTCGACACGAGCACACATATCGATTTGTGCACCGGAAATGAAAAAAGGCCGGCAAAAGCCGACCTTTTTTATAAATCAAGTGGTGCCCAGGAGAGGACTCGAACCTCCACGATGTTGCCACCGCTAGGACCTGAACCTAGTGCGTCTACCAATTCCGCCACCTGGGCACGTTTCGCTTACTGCAGTGCGAAGACCGCTATTGTAGCGTGCCGGCGAAGTCTGTCAACACAATTTCATCCGGAGCGGCAAAAATATTGCGCGCCTTGCGCCGCCGACCGTCACGCGCCGACCGGCTCCGCGCGCTTCGTCGTGAAATTCCAGCGCTGCGCCTGGCTCGTATCGACGCGGGCGGGCAGCAGCCCGGCCGCAAGGAACGTGTCGGCGATCTTCTGCTGTTCACCGAAGTTTTGCGTGACCACCGCGCGGACGAGATAGCTGCGTCGCGCATTCGCACGTGCGATCGTCGCGGCATCGAGCCCCCAGATCGGCGCGAGCGTGTTCGCGGCCTCCTGCGGATGGTCGCGCAGCCACGCGCCGGCCTGCGACAGTTGGTCGAACAGGATCTGGATGACATCGGGGCGTGCGGCGGCGAAGCTGCTCGACGCGAGGTAGTAGCGTTGGTACGACGCGAGTCCGTCGCCGTCGGCCAGAATCCGTACGTCGTGATTCCGGTCGACCGACGCGACATACGGATCCCACGTGATCCATGCGTCGACGCTGCCGCGCTCGAACGCGGCGCGGCCGTCTGCGGGTGTCAGGTAATGGATCGCCACGTCGGCGGGCGCGAGCTTCGCGCGGGCGAGCGCGGCAAGCAGCAGGTAGTGGCTGCCGGCCGCCTTCGTGACCGCGATACGCCGGCCGTTGAGATCGGCGAGCGTGCGCAGCGCGCTGTCCTGCTTGACGACGATCGCCTGCGCCTTCGGCGAAGGTGCCTCCTGCGCGACGTACACGAAACGCGCATGCGCGGCCTGCGCGAAGACCGGCACCGTATCGGCCACGTCCGCGCTGAAGTCGACGGCGCCGACATTGAGCGCTTCGGTCAGTGGCAATCCGCTCGCGAATTCATGCCATGACACGCGCAGGCCGAGCGGCGTCAGCGCCTGCTCGAGCGTGCCGCGCGTCTTGAGCAGCGTGATCAGCGTCGACGACTTCTGGTAACCGATGCGCAGCGTGGCCGGCGCGTTCTCCGCGTGCGCGCGGACACCTGCGGCAGCGAGGCCCGCGGCCAGCATCGCGCGCGCGAATGCGCGGCGGTTCATCGACGTCATGAAGGGTGCTCCTCGTTGGATGCGTTGAAAGCGAGGCGGCTAACGTAACAACGGGGAGCGCGATTGATAACCGATAAATTCTGCTATCGATCGGAGCGGCCGACATAAGGGCCGAGGACGGGCACTCGCGATGCAAGCGCCGAAATGAAAAAAGGCCGGCAAAAGCCGACCTTTTTTATAAATCAAGTGGTGCCCAGGAGAGGACTCGAACCTCCACGATGTTGCCACCGCTAGGACCTGAACCTAGTGCGTCTACCAATTCCGCCACCTGGGCACGTTTTGCAGTAGCTGCTTGCTGCAAAGAAGCGAAATTATAGCGCCCCAATTAACCCTGTCAACACTTTTTTGCGATGCATCGCAAACAGGCCGTCGCCGCGCGTGCTGGCGGCATTCCCGTCTTTTGGCGACACAGGCGGGTGATAGAATGACCCGCCGCCGTCAATATAGAACTGTCTGACGGACACCTCTATGTTGATGCCGTGCACCATCAGTCAACGCAACGAGAACAATCATCGACAAACCCTTGAGCAAATATCCGTACCCCATTCCGAGCCGTGAAGAGATTCTCGGCGTGCTGCGTACGAGCGACGCGCCGCTGGCCGCCAACGACATCGCCGAAGCCCTGTCGATCAAGCGTCAAGAGCGCGAGGGGTTCTTCCGGCGTGTCGCCGCGATGGAGCGCGACGGCCAGATCCGCCTCGACAAGCGTGGCCACTACCAGTTGACCCATCCGTCGAATTTCGTCGCCGGGCGCGTGCAGGGGCATCGCGACGGCTACGGGTTCGTGATCCGCGACGACGGCCAGGACGACCTGTTCTTGCCGAACGGCGAAATGCAGAAGGTGATGCACAACGACCGCGTGCTCGCGCGGATCGTCGGCTACGATCGCCGCGGCCGCCCGGAAGGGCACGTCGTCGAAGTCACGGAACGCGCGAACAAGCGCGTGATCGGCCGCCTGCTGAACGAGAACGGTGCGCTGATCGTCGCGCCGGAAGACAAGCGCATCGGCCACGACATCCTGATCACCCAGAACGTGAAGAAGGCGAAGGTCGGGCAGGTCGTCGTCGTCGAGCTGACCGATTTCCCGAGCCGTCATTCGCAGCCGCTCGGCCGTGTCGTCGAAGTGCTCGGCGATATCGACGATCCGGGCATGGAAATCGAAATCGCGGTGCGCAAGTACGGTGTGCCGCACGAATTCAGCCAGTCGGCGCTCGACGAAGCCGCGGCGCTGCCCGACAAGGTGCGCCCGGCCGACCTGCGTTTCCGCGTCGACCTGCGCGACGTGCCGCTCGTGACGATCGACGGCGAGGACGCCCGTGACTTCGACGATGCCGTCTACTGCGAGCCGGTCAAGGTCGGCCGCGGCGACGGCTTCCGGTTGATCGTCGCGATCGCCGACGTGTCGCACTACGTACAGCCGGGTAGCGGGCTCGACGCCGACGCGCTCGAGCGCAGCACGTCGGTCTACTTCCCGCGTCGCGTGATTCCGATGCTGCCGGAGAAGCTGTCGAACGGCCTCTGTTCGCTGAATCCGCAGGTCGATCGCTGCGTGCTCGCATGCGACATGGTGATCACCGCGCGCGGCGAGATCAAGGCCTACCAGTTCTACCCGGCCATGATCCATTCGGCGGCGCGCCTCACGTACACCGAAGTCGCGGCCGTGCTGTCGAACACGAAGGGGCCGGAGGCCGCGCGCCGCGCCGATCTGCTGCCGCACCTGCAGGATCTGTACGGCGTCTACAAGTCGCTGTTCGCCGCCCGTCAAAAGCGCGGTGCGATCGACTTCGACACGACCGAGACCTACATCGTCTGCAACTCGCAGGGCAAGATCGAGCAGATCGTGCCGCGCCAGCGCAACGACGCGCACAAGCTGATCGAGGAATGCATGCTGGCCGCGAACGTCTGCGCGGCCGATTTCCTGAAGCGCAACAAGCATCCGGGCCTGTACCGCGTGCACGCGGGGCCGACGCCGGAGAAGCTCGAGAACCTGCGCGCGTTCCTGCGCGGCATGGGCCTGTCGCTCGGCGGCGGCGACAAGCCGCATGCGAGCGACTACGCGGCGCTGATGGCGCAGATCCGCGACCGGCCGGACGCGCAGATGCTACAGCCGATGCTGCTGCGCTCGATGCAGCAGGCGGTCTACAGTCCGGACAACATCGGTCACTTCGGCCTCGCGTACGAGGCGTACGCGCACTTCACGAGCCCGATCCGCCGCTATCCGGACCTGCTCACGCACCGTGCGATCTACGCGATCCTGTCGGGCAAGAAGTACACGCCGAAGGCGCCGGAAGGCTTCGAGCTGAACACCGCGCTGTCGCCGCGCGCCCGCGCGATGCAGCAGGCCGACGACGAAGCGCGCAACCGCTCGCGCTCGAACACGGCGATCTGGGAAGAGCTCGGCTTGCACTGCTCGGCGAACGAGCGCCGTGCGGACGAGGCGTCGCGCGACGTCGAAGCGTGGCTCAAGTGCTACTTCATGCGCGACAAGCTCGGCGAGGAGTATGGCGGGATGGTGAACGGCGTGACGTCGTTCGGCATCTTCGTGCAGCTCGACACGCTGTTCATCGAAGGGCTCGTGCACGTGACGGAACTCGGCTCGGACTACTTCCAGTACGACGAGATCAAGAACGAGCTGCGCGGCGAACGCACGGGCATCCGCTATCGCCTGTCGGATCGCGTGCGCGTGCAGGTGAGCCGCGTCGATCTCGATGCGCGCAAGATCGATTTCCGCCTCGTGCGCGATACGCCGGTGAAGGCGCCGCGTCCGTCGCCCGCGCCAGCTGCCGGCATCGATCGCAACGGCAACGGCAGCGGCAATGGCCCGCGCGTGCGTGCGCTGCCGCCGGTGGAGGAAACCGTGCCGCGTCGCAAGAAGGCCGCGAGCGCGCCGAGCGTCGCGGTGCAGGAAGCGCGCGCCGCGCGTGGCGCCGCGAAGAAGAGCGGCGGTGCTGGCGGTGGCGCACCCGCGAAGCCGACTGCGAAGAAGGCTCGCGCCCGCAAGAAGTATTGAGTGTTCGGGGCGGCGTACGCGCACGCCCTGCAGTATCGAGAGACGCCGCGTCACCGGTCATCGGCCGGCCACGCGGCGCTTTCCTTTTCCATGGATCGCGGCTGCGCACGTCGCGCGGCCGCACGTTTGATCGAAGGTTGTTCCAGTCATGTCACGTCTGAAGGTTCTTTACGGTTTTCATGCGGTGACCGCACGTTTGCGGCACGATGCATCGACGGTGGCGGAGGTGCTGTACGACCAGACGCGCCGCGACCGCCGCATGCAGGACTTCCTGCACGCCGCGAAGGAAGCGGGCGTGCGGCTGATCGCAGCCGACGAAACGCGCCTGTGGGGCCTCGCGCACACCGAGCGCCATCAGGGTGTCGTCGCGCGCGTCGAGGACATGCCGCTTGCGCAGAACCTGTCCGAGCTGCTCGACGGCATCAACGGGCCCGCGCTGCTGCTCGTGCTCGACGGCGTCACCGATCCGCA
>NZ_BCPP01000543.1:0-4847 GCF_016586125.1 Burkholderia sp. E168m23 | reverse complement strand
CGCTATGCGGACATCCTGCTGCCGGTGAACACGCCGTGGGAGCGCGAAGGGCTGCGGCTCGGCTTCGAGATCGACGAGCGCGCGGTCGAACTTGTGCAGTTGCGGCAGCGCATGGTGCCGCCGCGAGGCGAGAGCCGCGCCGATTACGACATCGTCTTCGAGCTGGCCGTGCGGCTCGGGATGCAGGACGCGTTCTTCGGCGGCAGCATCGAGGCCGGCTGGAATCACGTGCTCGAACCGCTCGGGCTGGACGTCGCATCGCTGCGCGCCCATCCGGAAGGTATCGTCAGGCCGTTGCCGCAGCGCGAGCGGCAATACGCGGCGGCGACGCCCGACGGCATGCGCGGTTTCAACACCGAGACGCGGCGCGTCGAACTGTATTCCGAGAAACTGCATCGTCACGGCTACCCGCCCGTGCCGCAGTACGTGCCGCCGCGGCATGGCGACGATGCACGCGCGGACAACCCCCGCCGCTTTCCGTACACGCTGACGTCGACGAAGAACGGCTACTACTGCCACAGCCAGCATCGCGGCCTGCCGAGCCTGCGGCGCCGCGCGCCGTACCCGGTGGCGGAACTCAACGATGCACTGGCGGCGGAGCACGGCATCGTCGACGGCGACTGGTGCGTGATCGAAACGACGAACGGCGCGGCGCGCTTCAAGGCGCGCGTCGTACCGGAACTGGCGCGCAACGTGATCGTGGCCGAGTACGGCTGGTGGCAGGCCTGCGACGAGGTCGGCCTCGATGCGCTCGCCGTGGGCGGCCGCGACAACAGCAATTTCAACCCGCTCGTGTCGGCCGCGCAACTCGATCCGGTCAGCGGCTCGTCGCCGCTGCGGTCCTTGCGCTGCCGCATCCGGCGCGACCCGTCGGTCGATCCGGCACGCCGCCCGTGGCAAGGCCTGCGGGATTTCGTCGTGTCCGCGATACGCGAGGAAGCGAGCGGCGTACGCACCGTCACGTTTCGGGCCGCGGACGGCGGCGCGCTGCCGGACTATTTGCCCGGTCAGCACGTGACGCTGCATATCCCGTCGCTCGGCGACGGCGGGACGACGCGTGCCTACTCGCTGACGGGCGCCGCCCGCGAGGACGATCGCCGCACGTACACCATCTCGGTACGGCACCAGAAAGGTCAGACGCGCGACGGCACCGCGTTCGAAGGTGCGATGTCGTCCTACATTCACGGCGTGCTCGAGGTCGGCGATCCGGTGTTGCTCGGTGCGCCCGGCGGCACGTTCGTCGTGCCGCCGGCATCGCGGCAGCCGGTCGTGATGTTCGCGGGCGGCATCGGCATCACGCCGTTCATTTCGTATCTCGAATCGATTCGCGATCTGGCGGACCGCGCGCCGGAATCGCGGCTCTTCTATGCCAACCTGAACAGCAGCACGCACGCGTTCCGCGACCGCATCGAGACGTTGAAGCAGCGCCTGCCGACGCTCGACGTCGTCAACTGCTACAACCAGCCGCGCGACGAGATACCGGGGCGCGACTTTCAGCTGCACGGCTACCTGTCGGCCGACGTGGTCGCCGACGACCTGATCCGGCGGCGCGCGCGGTTTTACCTGTGCGGCCCCGAACCGATGATGGAGGCGATCACGGCGGGGCTGATCGCGCGCGGCGTCCCGCCGTTCGACATCTTCAAGGAAGCGTTCAGGTCCCCGTCCCGGCCGACGCTCGACCCGTCGAAGCAATACGCGGTGCAGTTCACGCGGTCGCGCCGCACGGCCACCTGGACACCCGGCGACGGCAGCCTGCTGTCGTTCGCGGAAAGCCTCGGCATCGCGTTGCCGAGCGGTTGCCGGGTCGGACAGTGCGAGAGCTGCGCGGTCAAGGTCGTCTCCGGCGAAGTCACGCATCTGAGCGGACAGGGGCCGGACGAAGCCGACTTGTGCCTCGCCTGCCAGGCCATTCCGGCAACCGACATCAGCATCGATGCATAACCCCCGTTCGAGGAAAGGTTCACCATGAAACATTTCGACGCCGTCGCGACCCGCGACGCGCTGGATTTCGACTCGCTGGTCGCGCGCCTGCGGCAAGCATTCGTCGACGGCTGCCACGTGCCGCTGCGGCATTCGCACGTCGTCCATGCCGGCAGCGCGGACGAAGGCACGGTGCTCATCATGCCCGCGTGGCAAGACCACGGGTATCTGGGCATCAAGACGGTCAACATCTTTCCCGGCAATGCGGAACACGGCCTGCCCGGCTTGCACTCGACCTACGTGCTCTACGACGGGCGAACGGGCCGCCCGCTCGCGCAACTGGACGGCAACGAAATCACGTCGCGCCGCACCGCGGCGGCGTCGGCGCTGGCTGCCACCTATCTGGCCCGGCCCGACGCATCGCGCCTCGTGCTGCTGGGCGCCGGCCGGGTCGGCAGCCTCGTGCCGCTCGCGTATCGCAGCCAGTTGCCGATCTCGCACGTCGAGGTCTGGGACAAGGACCGCGAAGCGGTGGCGCGACTGGTCGACCGGCTGACCCGCGACGGTTTCGATGCAACGCCCGTCACGCATCTCGAGGAGAGCGTCCGGCGTGCCGACGTCGTCACCTGCGCGACGCTCGCGACGGAGCCGATCGTCCGCGGCGAGTGGCTCGCACCGGGCTCGCATCTGGACCTGATCGGCAGCTTCACGCCGCGCATGCGCGAAGCGGACGACGACTGCTTCCGGCACGCGGAGATTTACGTCGACACGGACGAGGCCGCGCAAAAATCCGGCGACCTGCTGGGCCCGCTGGCGCGCAACGTCATTGCGCCCGAGCACCTGAGCCGGACCCTGACGGCGCTGTGCCGGGGCGACGCGCAGGGCCGCACGAACGACCTGCAGCGCACCGTGTTCAAGGCCGTCGGCACCGCGCTGGAGGATCTGGCCGCGGCCATTCAAATCCATGAAAAAGCGAATTGAACCCGTGACGGGCAAGGAGATCGAGATGAAAGAGCTGATGGACGTGCAGCGCGGCGACGCGCCGGCGGCGGACCGCGAAGGTGCGCTGGAACGAATGGCTGCGGGCATGGCGCGCTGGTCGGAGAAGTGGTTCCCGGACGCCTATATCTTCGCCGCGCTCGCGGTGATCATCGTGGCGGCGGGTGCCTTGGCGGTCGGGGCGCCGGTCACGCGGGTCGGCGTGGCGTTCGGCGACGGCTTCTGGAGCCTCATCCCGTTCACGATGCAGATGGCGATCGTCGCGATCTCGGGTTATGTCGTCGCGGTGTCCCCGCCCGCGTCGCGGCTGATCGATGCGCTTGCGCGCGTGCCCGCGTCCGGGCGCGCCGCGGTGACGTTCGTCGCGCTCGTCAGCATCGTCGCGTCGCTGTTCAACTGGGCGATCAGCCTGATCTTCAGCGGCCTGCTGGTGCGTGCGCTCGCGCGCCGCACCGATCTGCGGATGGATTACCGCGCGGCCGGCGCGGCCGCTTATCTCGGCATGGGCGCGACGTGGGCGCTGGGTTTGAGTTCGTCCGCGTCGCAATTGCAGGCGAATCCGGACAGCCTGCCCAAGGCGCTGCTCGCGATCTCCGGCGTCATCCCGTTCACCGAGACGATCTTTCTCCCGCAGTCGATGCTGATGGCCGCGGTGCTGACCGTCGCGTCGCTGCTGATCGCGTATCTGTCCGCGCCGAACGACGCGCGGGCGAAGACCGCGACGGCGCTCGGCATTGCACTCGACGAAAGCCATGCCACGCTCGCGCGCCCGAGCCGCCCGGGCGACTGGCTCGAATACAGCCCGCTCGTCACCATCGTGATCGTGGCGATCGGCGCGATCTGGGCGTGGCACGAGTTCACGACGAAAAATCCGCTGATCGCGATCTCGAACCTGAACACGTACAACTTCCTGTTCCTGCTGCTGGGCATGCTGCTGAACTGGCGACCGCGGCGCTTCCTCAATGCCGTCGCGCGGTCGGTGCCGTCGGTCGCGGGCGTGCTGATCCAGTTTCCGCTGTACGGCGGGATCGCGTACATCCTGACCAAGGCGGCCGCGCCCACCGGGCTGCCGCTGTCCGATCACCTCGCCCACTTCTTCGTCGCGATGTCGTCGCATGCGTCGTTCCCCGCGGTGATGGGCGTGTATTCGGCCGTGCTCGGGTTCTTCGTGCCGTCCGGCGGCGGCAAGTGGATCATCGAGGCGCCGTACGTGATCGAGGCGGCCAAACTGCTGCAGGTTCATCTGGGCTGGGCCGTGACGGTCTACAACGCGGCCGAGGCGTTGCCGAACCTGATCAATCCGTTCTGGATGCTGCCGCTGCTCGGCGTGCTCGGCTTGCGGGCGCGCGACATCGTCGGCTTCACGTTCACGCAACTGGTCGTGCATCTGCCGCTCGTGATCTTCATGCTGTGGGCGCTCGCCGGTACGCTCGCTTACCATCCGCCGGTGGTGCCGTAAGCGTATGGGGGGCGGCTTGCGGTCTTGAGTGGTAGTGCGGTGACAGTGACGGTGGCCGTGCCGTGCCGTGCCGTGCGGCATCGTACCCGTCGCGCCCATCGTGCCGCGCGCGTGCCGGCGGTGCATGCCGGCCTTAGTGGAATTCGCGGCTCGACGTGCGCAGGCCACCGAGCAGCGGCGTCAGATCCTCGAAATGCTGCGCGACGAGGTGCCGCACGTCGCTCACGACCTGCCACACGCCGGACGCCGCAAGCAGCCGCGAATCGAGCGTTTCGCGGCGCTGCCGCGCGAGCAGTTCGGGCCGGACGATCACGTTCACGCAGCCCGTTTCGTCCTCGAGCGTCATGAACATCACGCCCTTCGCGGTGCCCGGCATCTGTCGCGCGATCACGAGCCCGCATGCGCGTGCGAGCCGGCCATCGGGACGCTCGCGCAACTCGGCCGCCGACGACAGCCGCTGCGCGCGCAA
>NZ_BCPP01000542.1:0-4857 GCF_016586125.1 Burkholderia sp. E168m23 | reverse complement strand
GCATCGATGCGCACGCAGCTCGGCCGGATGGGCCGGCCAGCCGTGCGCCGCGAGATAGCCCGGCGACGCGCACAGCACGCGGTGATTCGGCGCCAGCTCGCGCGCGATCATCGTCGAATCGGCAAGATTGCCGATCCGCACGGCGACGTCGATGTCGGCTGCGAGCAAATCGACGACCGCATCGGTCAGCATCAACTGCACGGTCAATTGCGGATGCCGCTGCTGAAATGCCGCGACGAGCGGCGCGATTCGCAGGCGGCCGAGTTCGCCGGGCGCCGTCACGCGCAGCACGCCGCTGACCGTGCCGCGGCGGTCGCGCATCAGCGTTTCCGCATGCTCGACTTCGGCCAGGATGCGCAGCACCTGCGCGTGAAACTGCGCGCCGTCGTCGGTGAGCGTCTGCTGCCGCGTCGTCCGGTGCAGCAGGCGCACGCCGAGCCGCGACTCGAGATGCGCGAGCCGCTTGCTGACGACCGACAACGACAGGTCGAGCTCGCGCGCCGCCGCCGACAGGCTGCCGGCCGACACGATCCGCGCGAAGGTATCGAGCGCGGGGAAATCGTCGATCAGCGTCATGGCGCCCGCCTCACCCAAACCTTTCCTTTTTTCGAAGAATCCATTCGCTTCTTGCCCGTATTTGCATTCAGAACGGAAACCTACCATACCTGTTCCGCGTCGTCGCATGACGCTCTTCACAGGACCCTTGCAACCATGTCGATCCGCCTTCGTTCAGCCGCCCGCCCTGTCGCGCACGCCTTCGCGGCAGCCGCTTGCGTCGTGGCGCTCTGGCCCGCCGCCGCCCGTGCCGCCGATCTCGTCGCACCGCACAGCCTGACCGTCGCGGCAGGCTTGCCGGCCGCGCAGGCCCGCGCGCAAATCCTGGCCGCGCGCCGCTACGGCAGCTTCTGGAATACCGGCGACCCCGCGCTCGCCCGCGCGGCGCTCGCCGACGACTTCACCGACCGCACGCTGCCGCCTGGCCGCGAACAGGGCCTGCCGGGGCCGCTCGCGGCGTCCAGCACGATGCGCGGCGCGATCCCGGACCTGCGCTGCGACATCGAACAGATGATCGTCGCCGGCGACCGGGTCGTCGTGCACCTGCATTTCCGCGGGCATTTCACCGGGGCGTTCAACGGAACGGCCGGGCACGGGCAGGCAATTGACTTCATCGCGACCGATATCTACCGGATCGACCACGGCCGGATCGCGGAAAACTGGCATATCGAGGACAACCTGACGCTGATGCGTCAGCTCGGGCTCGTCGGCTGACGGAGGGGACGATGACTCACGGTAACGACACGCCCGCGACGCCTCTGCCGCGTCGCACCTTCCTGGCCCAGGCCGGCGCCGGGCTCGCGGCCGGCGTCGCGCTGGCCGCAGGCACGTCCGTGCGTGCCGCCGCCGCGATGGTGCCGGCGCCCGCGATACCGGGCGCCACGCCGTTCTGGCCGGACGGCGCGCGGCTCGTGATCTCGATCTCGATGCAGTTCGAGGCGGGCGGCCAGCCCCCCACGGGCGCGGACAGCCCGTTTCCGGCCGTCGCATTCCCGCCGTCGGTGCCGGCCGATCTCGCCTCGGCCACCTGGTTCGCGTATGGCTACCGGGAAGGGATTCCGCGCCTGCTCGACCTGTGGGACCGGCACGGCGTGAAAGTGACGTCGCACATGATCGGGGAAGCCGCGCGCCGGCACCCCGAACTGGCGCGCGAGATCGTGTCGCGCGGCCACGAAGCCGCCGCGCACGGCCCGACGTGGCGCGCCCAATTCGCGATGAGCCGCGACGACGAGCGCCGCTTCCTGACCGACGCGCGCGACATGGTCGAAGCGGCGACCGGCCAGCGTCCGACCGGCTACAACTGCAACTGGCTGCGGCGCGGGCCGCAGACGTTGTCGCTGCTGCAGGAACTCGGCTACACGTATCACATCGACGACGTCAGTCGCGACGAACCGTTCATCGAGACCGTCGACGGTCGCGATTTCGTGGTGGTCCCGTACACGCTGCGCAACAACGACATCCTGCTGATCGAAGGCCGCCACTACTCGCCGACGATGTTCGTCGAGCAGATCAAGCTCGATTTCGACCAGCTGTACGCGGAAGCCGGGCAGCGGCGCAGACTGATGTCGATCAGTGCGCACGACCGGATCAGCGGCACGCCGCAGATGGTCCGCGCGTGGGACACCTTCCTGCACTACGCTCGATCACACCCGGGGGTCGTTTTCATGCGCAAGGACGACATTGCGCGCTTCGCGCTGCACAGCCCGTCGACGCTGCGCGAGACCGAAACGATCTGACCGGATTCCGTTCAACTCACCACCCAGGAGAGACTTTCATGGACGATCTGCTCCACGGAAAGACAGTACTCGTCGTCGGCGGCAGCTCCGGTATCGGCGCCGCCACCGCAGCAGCATTCGCGCGGCGCGGCGCGCGGGTGACGATCGCTTCGCGCGATCCACGCCGGTTCGACATCGACGCCCTGCCGGGCGCGCACGTGCGGACCGAAACGCTCGACATCACCGATACGGCGGATGTCGATGCGTTCTGCGCACGCGCCGGCCGGTTCGACCACGTCGTGATTTCTGCCGCGAAGACGGCCACGGGCGCGGTCCGTGCGCTGCCGCTCGCCGACGCGCAGGCAGCGATGGACAGCAAGTTCTGGGGCGCCTACCGCATCGCCCGCGCGATCGATATCGCGCCCGGCGGCTCGCTGACGTTCGTGTCGGGCTACCTCAGCGTGCGGCCGAGCGCGTCGTCGGTCCTGCAAGGCGCGATCAACGCGGCGCTCGAGGCGCTCGCCCGCGGGCTGGCGCTCGAGCTGGCGCCGGTGCGCGTGAATACCGTATCGCCCGGCCTGATCGCGACGCCGCTGTGGGACAAGCTCGCGCCCGACGCACGTGACGCGATGTACGCCGGCGCCGCCCAGCGGCTTCCCGCACGCAGGGTCGGCCAACCGGAGGATGTCGCGAATGCGATCCTGTATCTGGCGGCCACGCCTTATGCAACCGGTTCGACGGTCCTGATCGACGGCGGCGGTGCGATTGCGTGACGCATGCGCGTGATGACAAAACGCCCCGCGCTCCGTCAGGAACGCGGGGCGTCGAGAATGACGCACCAGAGTAGTGCTCAGGCCACGGCGCTGACGTCGAGCGGTGCGCCCGTCTTCGCCTGGATCTCGTCGGCGCTCACGCCGTCGGCCAGTTCGAGCACCTTCAACCCGGCCGGCGTCACTTCGATCACGCCGAGATCGGTGATGATCAGGTCGACCACGCCGACACCCGTGAGCGGCAAGTTGCATTCTTCGAGGATCTTGTGCTGGTCGCCCTTTGCGACATGCTCCATCAGCACGACGACACGCCCCACCCCCGCGACGAGGTCCATCGCGCCGCCCATCCCCTTGATCATCTTGCCCGGGATCATCCAGTTCGCGAGGTCGCCCTGCTTGCTGACCTGCATCGCGCCGAGGATCGCGAGGTTGATGTGGCCGCCGCGGATCATCGCGAACGAATCGGCCGACGAGAAGATCGACGAACCGGGCAGCGTCGTGACGGTCTGCTTGCCGGCGTTGATCAGATCGGCGTCGACTTCGTCCTCGGTCGGCGACGGACCGATGCCGAGCAGGCCGTTCTCCGACTGCAGCCACACCTCGACGCCTTCCGGCACGTGGTTCGCGACGAGCGTCGGCAGGCCGATGCCGAGGTTCACGTAGAAGCCGTCCTGCAATTCCTTCGCCGCGCGCGCGGCCATCTGGTCACGATTCCAGGCCATGTCAGTCTCCTTTCGCGCGTACGACGCGTTGTTCGATGCGTTTTTCGGGCGTCGCGTTCAGCACGATGCGCTGCACGAAGATCCCCGGCGTATGGACCTGATCCGGATCGAGCGCACCGTTCTCGACGATCTCCTCGACTTCGACCACGGTGATCTTGCCGGCCATCGCGCACATCGGGTTGAAGTTGCGCGCGGTGCGGCGGTAGATCAGGTTGCCGGACTTGTCGGCCTTCCACGCCTTGACGAGCGCGACGTCGGCCGTCAGCGACGGCTCGAGCACGTAGTGGCGATCGCCGAACTGGCGCGTTTCCTTGCCTTCCGCGATCACGGTGCCGTAGCCGGTATTCGTGAAGAACGCGGGGATGCCCGCGCCGCCCGCGCGCAGCTTTTCGGCGAGCGTGCCCTGCGGCGTGAATTCGAGCTCGAGTTCGCCGGCCAGGTACTGGCGCTCGAACTCCTTGTTCTCGCCAACGTACGACGAGATCATCTTCTTGATCTGGCGCGTTTCCAGCAGCAGGCCGAGGCCGAAACCGTCGACGCCCGCGTTGTTGCTGATGCAGGTGATGCCCTTGACGGCCGAATCGCGCAACGCCGCGATCAGCGCCTCGGGAATCCCGCACAGGCCGAAGCCGCCCACCGCGAAGGTCTGTCCGTCACGGACGATCCCCTCCAGCGCGGCAGCCGCGCTTGGATAGACTTTGTTCATCTGTTGTCCCTTCCTCTATGGAAACCAGCAAAACCGGTTCACGCGCCACGTGGCGCAAGCCCGCCGCACCATTCTATGCATGCGCGGCAATGCCTGCGTCGAAGCACGCTGTTTTTATGTCGCGACACACCGCCGCGAGATGCCTGAAAGGGTACGATGCGGCGCGGATGCGGCACAATACGCAAAAATACATAAGCATTTCCCTCCGCCTGCCTGCGCCATGCCCGATCTCGATTACCAGACCGCCTTCCACCTCGCGCCGCTCGGCCTCGTGCTGTCGCGCGACCGCGTGATCGAGGACTGCAACGACGCGCTCGCGTCGATCTTCCGCTGCGCGTGGGCCGACCTGATCGGGAAATCGTACGCGGTGCTCTACCCGTCGACGGACG
>NZ_BCPP01000541.1:0-4868 GCF_016586125.1 Burkholderia sp. E168m23 | reverse complement strand
GAAGCTGAAGTAGGGCACCGGCACCGGGATCGGGATGTTGATGCCGACCTGGCCGACGTCGATCTCGCTCTGGAACTTGCGCGCCGCCGCGCCGCTCTGCGTGAACAGGCCCACGCCGTTGCCCATCGGGTTGCGGTTGACGAGCGCGATCGCGTCGTCGAGCGTGTCGGCTTCCATCACGACCACCACCGGCCCGAAAATTTCTTCCGTGTAGATCGACATGTCGGCCGTCACGCCCGAGAAGATCGTCGGGCCGACGAAGTTGCCGTGCTCGTAGCCGGGCACCTTCACGTCGCGGCCGTCGAGCAGCAGTGTCGCGCCTTCCTTCACGCCGGCGTCGATCAGCGACAGGATGCGTGCCTTCGCCGCCTTCGACACGACCGGGCCGACGTCGGTGCCGGCTTCGGCGCCCGCGTTCACCTTCAGCGCTTTCGCCTTGTCGACGAGATCGGGCAGCCAGTCGCGCGCCTTGCCGACCAGCACGACGACGGAGGTCGCCATGCAGCGCTGGCCGGCCGCGCCGAAGCCCGCGCCGACCAGCGCGTTGATCGACTGCTCGCGGTGCGCATCGGGCAGCACGACCGCGTGGTTCTTCGCGCCCATCATCGACTGCACGCGCTTGCCGTGCTGGCTGCCGAGGTTGTACACGTGCGTGCCGACGCGCGTCGAGCCGACGAACGAGATCGCCTTGATGTCCGGGTGCGTGCACAGGCGGTCGACCACCGTCTTGCCGCCGTGCACGACGTTCAGCACGCCTGGCGGCACACCGGCCTCGAGCGCGAGCTCGACGAGCTGCATCGTCGACAGCGGGTCCTGCTCGGACGGCTTCAGCACGAACGTGTTGCCGCACACGATCGCCATCGGGAACATCCACAGCGGAATCATCCCGGGGAAATTGAACGGCGTGATGCCGGCGCACACGCCGATCGGCTGGCGCAGCGTGTAGGTATCGACGCCGCCCGCGACGTTCTCCGCGAATTCGCCTTGCTGCAGCGTGCCGATCGAGCACGCGTGCTCGACCACTTCGAGGCCGCGGAAGATGTCGCCCTGCGCGTCCGGCAGCGTCTTGCCTTGCTCGGCCGTCAGCGTGTGCGCGATCCGTTCGAGATTGCGGCGCACGAGATCCTGGAACTTCAGCATGATGCGCAGCCGCGCGCCGATCGGCGTCGTCTTCCAGGTCTGGAATGCGCGCTGCGCGGACGCGATCGCGGCATCGACCTCGTCGAGCGTCGCATACGGCACGCGGCCGATAACTTCCTGCGTCGCGGGGTTGACGATGTCGCCCCACTCGGTGCTGTGCGATTCGACGAACGTGCCGTCGATCAGCAGCTTGGCGGTGGGCAGGGCGAGGGTGGTCTGGGGAACTGCGGCGTTCATGGAACTCTCCGGGGAAACGATGTGCGATGACGAAAGGGGCCCTGCGTCCGCCACGCGCGCAGGCGCGGCGGGCGACAGGACGAACTGAAGAGCGAATGCCGGCCGGCGTGCTCAGGCGCGCGCCGGGCGCATCAATGCGGTACACACGAGGGCGAACACGCCGAAGCCGACGAGGTACGCGATCACGTAGTGCGGCTGGCCGCCGCCGGCCTTGAGCAGCGACGTCGCGATCATCGGCGCGAAACCGCCGCCGATCACGCCGGCCAGCTGCACCGACAGCGAGATGCCGCTGTAGCGGATTTCCGCCGGGAACTGCTGCGCGAACAGCAGCGATTCCGGCGCATAGAGGATCGGGAACACGACGCCGAGGCCGAGCACGATCGCCCACCATGCGGTCGAAGTCTGCTGCGTGCCGAGCATCATGAAGAACGGTGCGGCGAACGCGCACATCAGCACGAGGCCGATCGCGAACATCCGGCGCTGCCCGATGCGGTCGCTCAGATGCCCGCACAGCGGCATCGTGACGAGCGACAGCGCCGCGCCGGCCGTGATCGCGTGCAGCATCTCGGCCTTCGGCAGGTGCAGCTGCTGCGTCGCGTAAGCGAGCGCGAACGTGACGACCATGTAGAACCAGGTGTTCTCGGCGGCGCGTGCGCCGACGATCGTCAGCACCTCGCGCGGATGGCGGCGCAGCGCGGCCGTCACCGGCGATTTCTCGGCCTTGCCCTGGCGCTGTATCTTCTCGAAGTCGGGCGATTCCGGCACCTTCGCGCGGATGAACCAGCCGAGGCCGACGAGCGCGATGCTCGCGAGGAACGGCACGCGCCAGCCCCACGACAGCATGTCGGCTTCCGGCAGCGCGGCCACCGCGGCCATCGCCACCGACGACAGGATCAGGCCGAGCCCGACGCCCGTCTGCGGCAGGCTGCCGAACAGCCCCTTGCGGCCCTTCGGCGCGTGCTCGACGGCCATCAGCACCGCGCCGCCCCATTCGCCGCCCACCGCCATGCCCTGCAGGAAGCGCATCGCGATCAGGAGCGCGGCGGCCCAGTAGCCGATGCTGTCGTACGACGGGATCAGCCCGATGATCATGCTCGGCACGCCCATCAGCAGCAGCGTGATCATCAGCATCGACTTGCGGCCGATGCGGTCGCCGAAGTGGCCGAACACGATGCCGCCCATCGGCCGCCCGATGAAGCCGACCGCGAACGTGCCGAACGCGGCGAGCGTGCCGACGACCGGGTCCAGCGACGGGAAGAAGATGCGGTTGAACACGAGCGCGGCGGCCGTGCCGTACAGGAAGAAGTCGTACCACTCGATCGTGGTGCCGGCCATGCTGGCCCAGCCGGCCAGCAGGTAGTGCTTCGCGGTGCGCTCGGGCGCCGGCGTCGCGATGGTCGCATGCTCATCGAGGGTGGATCGGGTCTGCATGGTGTCTCCGGTTTTATTGCCCGCGGCTCATGGTCCGCAGGTCACGGTCGAGTATAGTTATGCGCAGATTCATGATGTACCGATAAAGAAACCGGTTGGATATGCATTTATGCACATCGACGGCCGGCCCGGAGACGCCCGCCTTTTTTCCCTCGCCGATGCGACATGCCACCGAGCCGGTTTCCGGCAACCTGAACTGGGACGACCTGCGCTTTTTCCTCGAAGTCGCGCGCACGCAGCGCGCGAGCGGCGCCGCGAAGCGGCTCGGGGTCGACTACACGACCGTCGCGCGGCGCATCCGCGCGCTCGAGGCCGCGATGGGCACGCTGCTGTTCGACAAGTCGCGCTCGGGCGGCTTCACGCTGACGGCCGAAGGGCAACGGCTCGTCGCGTATGCGGACGCGATGGAGACGACCGTGCAATCCGCGTGCGATCAGGTCGCGAACACCGGCGAGGCGCTGTCGGGCCACGTGCGGATCGGGTCGACCGAAGGGTTCGGCTGCTTTTTCCTCGCCCCGCAGCTCGCGCGGTTCCGCGCCGCGCATCCGCACGTGACGGTCGACCTGCTGCCGGTGCCGCATTTCGTCAACCTGCCCAAGCGCGAGGCCGATCTCGCGATCACGCTCGAACGGCCCGAGCGCGGGCCTTACGTGGTCACGAAGCTGTGCGACTACCAGTTGCGGCTCTATGCGACGCACGACTATCTGGCGACCCACCCGCCGATCACGTGCACCGACGATCTCGCGCGGCACGCGTTCATCAGCTACGTCGACGATCTCGCGTTCAGTAACGAACTGCTGTACCTGGACCGCGCGGTGCCCGGCGCGACGGCGGGCTTGCGCACGACCAGCGTGATCGCGCAGGTTTTCGCGGCGCTGCAGGGTGGCGGCCTGGCGATCCTGCCGTGCTTCATGGCGGCCACGCAGCCGGCGCTGGTGCCCGTGCTGCCGAACGACGTGGTCGTCACGCGGTGTTTCTGGCTGACGTGCCGCGAGGATCTGCGCAAGCTGCGGCGCGTGACCGCGCTGTGGGACTACCTGCGCGCGGCGGCAGACGCGAATCGCGCGTTGCTGTCGGGGGAATCGGCTACGCTGCGCTTCGTCGGCGAGCCGGAGTAGCGGTCGACGGGCGGTGCGCGACGATTGATCTGGATGACAACACGGCCGGCGGCGATTCGACCGGCCAGCGGGGAGAGGGCAGATGGCTTTGACGCATGCGGGCAAGGTTTTCGTGGTGTGCGTGGTGGTATTCGGCGTGGTCGCTTACTGGCTCGCGTCGCGCATGGTGCGCCGCCAGACGGGCGGCAAGCGTGGGGCCGGCGGCGCGGTCGCGTTCTGGTGGCTCGTGTGTTTTTGCCTGGTGTCGCTGTCGTTCCCGTTCGCGTACTGGATCGGCGACGAGCTCTACGCACTGGCGGTGTCGCCGACATACGAAGCGACCGTCGTGTCCTACCAGTCCGAGTGGGACACCTGCGAGCGCCGCGACAGCTCGGGACGAACCTCGTCGTACCGGTGCATCAAGTACACGTCGATCCTGGAAGCCGTGATGCCGGATGGCGAACGTATCACGCTACCGGGCAACATTCGCTCGGGCGCCGTGCCCGACATCGGCGAGAAGGTCGATGTCGTGTTGCCGCAGGGCGCCCATCAGTGGCACGAGCGCAGCCTGCGCAGTATCGGGCTGCTGGCCGGCGGCACGGTGATGGTCGCGATCATCGGGTATTTCGTCTACCTGATCGCGGCGTACGGTGCCGGGAAGAAGATCGACGGCGCGGCCCGCTTCGGCGTGGCGGCGGTGCTGAACGGGCTCGTGCCGCTCGGCGCGCTGCTGATGGAAGTTGCATTCCTCAGCGTGCCGTATCGCTACTGGGCGCAAGGCAATCCGGAACAGTGGCCCGTGTGGGTGCTGGCACTCTGCCTGCTGTTCGCGCTGGCGCTGCTGCCGTTGCTGCTCGTCTACGCGCGAACCGCATGGCGGGCGGTCGTGAAGTAACGGCGGCGCGGCATGCCTGTACCGCGCCTCGCGATCGCGGCGCGGGGGCCGCCGCGCCGCAGGCCTTC
>NZ_BCPP01000540.1:0-4885 GCF_016586125.1 Burkholderia sp. E168m23 | reverse complement strand
GAGCGGGCCGGCCGACAGCATGAATGCGGACAGCGCGAGCGCGTACGCGTTGACGACCCACTGCAGGCCGCCGATATCGGTATCGAGCGCCGTCTGCAGCGTCGGTAACGCAACGTTGACGATGCTGATGTCCAGCGTGGCGAGAAAGGTGCCCAGACACGCGGCCAGAACGAGTGCGGCACGACGGTAACGAGACATGGCGGTCGGCCCGCGGCGGGCCTGTCAATGAGAATGCTTCTCATCTTATATATCGACTGACCGTCGGTCAATTAACTACGTTGGCCGTAAACGAGGTGCTGGCCTAAACTGCGGGCTTTGCATGAACGGGCGTCGAGCCGCGCGATGACGGACAGGACCAAGACAGGGATCAGGACAGGGAAAGACGACGGGGCGGCGGGCAAGCCGCGCACGAAGCCGGCGGAAGTCCGCCTCGAAGAGCTGATGGCCGCGGCCGAGACGCTGTTCCTCGCGCAGGGCGTCGAGGCGACGACCATCAGCGAGATCGTCGAGCACGCGCAGGTCGCGAAGGGCACGTTCTATCACTACTTCGAATCGAAGGCCGACATGCTCGCGGCGCTCGCGCAGCGCTACACGGCATCCTTCCTCGACCAGTTGCAGCACGCGGTGAACGGGTGCGACGCCGACGACTGGCTCGCGCGCCTGCGTGCGTGGATCCGCGCCAGCATCGAAATCTACGCGGCGACTTATCGCACGCACGACATCGTCTACACGAACCATCATCACCACGATCGCGAGAATGCCGACAAGAACGCGATCCTCGAGCAGCTCGGTGCGATTCTCGACGGTGGCGTCCGGGCCGGCGCCTGGCGGCTCGCGCACCCGCCAGTCACCGCGCTGCTGATCTACGCCGGCGTGCACGGCGCGACCGACCACATCATCGCGTCGCCGGAAACGGATCGCGCCGCGTTCGTCGATGCGGTGGTCGACGATTGCCTGCGGATGCTCGGTGTCGGCACATAGCGGCAATCCACTCGCCGCCATGAAAAAAGGGCGCCCGAGGGCGCCCTTCCTGCATTCGGACCACGGCCTTGCAACAGCCGTCAGTTCGTCCGCGAATTGTGTTTCTGCAGATACGCGATCAGGCCGTCGATCCCGCCCGTCGCGAGCTGGCTCTTGAATTGACCCTGATAGACCTGGATCAGCCACGCACCCGACATGTCGATGTCGTAGATCTTCCAGTCGTTGCCGACCTTGCCGAGACGATAGCCGACCGACTGGCTGTCGCCCGGCGTCGTCACCGTCGATTGCACGAGCGCGTCCGCGCCCGACGCGCCGCCCGGCTTGAACGAGAACTTCGCGTCCTGGTTGCCGAGCTGCGCGAGCGACGCGGCGTAGGTGCGCGTCATCAGCAAGCGGAACTGCTTGTACAGTTCCTGCTGCTGTTGCGGCGTGGCCTGCTTCCACGCGTCGCCGACCGCGATGCGGGTCGTGCGCTCGAAGTTGGTCACGGGCAGGAAGCGCTGCTCGACGACCTGCGTGATCTTCGCCATGTCGCCGCCGCGCGCGGCCGGATCGGCCTTCATCGCATTGACGGTACCCTCGACCGCCGTGCGGACGACATCGACCGGCGCGCTCTGCGCGAAAGCGGAAACCGACACGGCGGCCGCCGCGACGAAAGCAAACAGATGACGTTTCATACGAATTTCGCACTCGATGGGAAAAAACGGCCGGCTCTTTGCATCGGCCGGTGGAGCAAAGTATACCGGGCCTGACGCCCCGTTGCCGCGCGGTGACCGACTGTTACCTTTCAGCGCCGTTTGTCACAGGCCCTTGGCGGCGTGTCGACGCATCGCCGTGGCGATTATGTAAATATCCCCATACAAATGGGCCGGCTGCGCGATCCGATTGCCACGCCGGTAGCAAATATCCTTCCCGCCCCGATTCTCTGCAACGTCACGACCGTCGCCGCGCCGCGCCGGTATACTTGGCTACTTTGCCCTAGCCAGCCGCTCCCCACCGCCACATGGTGACATCTCTCATCGTCCGACTCGTTGCGTGGTCGGTGCGCCGCCCCGTCTGGGTCGTCGTCCTGTCGCTCGTCATCGCCGCCTTCAGCGGCGTCTACGTCGCGCAGCATTTCAAGATCAACACCGACATCAGCAAGCTCGTCGATGCGGAGCCGCAATGGGCCGCACTGAGCAAGGCGGTCGACAACGCGTTCCCGCAACGCAACGGCACGATCCTCGCCGTCGTCGAGGCACCCGCGCCCGAATTCGCGACTGCCGCCGCGCATGCACTCACCGAAGCGCTGCGCAAGGACGCCGATGCCGGCCGTATCGGCCCGGTCGCCGAACCGGGCGGCGGGCCGTTCTTCGAGCACAACGGGCTGCTGTTCCTGTCGCCGCAGGAGGTCTCCGATACGACCGCGCAGCTCGCGAGCGCCCGCCCGCTCGTCAACGAACTCGCGAAGAACCCGAGCCTCACCGGGCTCGCCACCACGCTGTCCACCACGCTCGGCCAGCCGCTGCTGACCGGCCAGGTGAAGCTGCCCGCGATGGCGAAGCTGCTCGCGCGCAGCGCCGCGACGGTCGACGACGTGCTGGCCGGCAAGCCGGCCGCGTTCTCGTGGCGCGCGCTGGTCGACAACGACGCGGCGCGGCAGCCCGCGCGCGCGTTCGTCACCGTTCAGCCGGTGGTCAACTACGGCGCGCTGAAGGCCGGCGCGGCAACGAGCCAGGTGATCCGCGACGCGGCCCGGTCGCTCGAGCTCGACAAGCGCTACGGCGCGGCCGTGCGCCTGACCGGCGAACAACCGCTCGCCGACGACGAATTCGCGTCGGTCGAAGACGGCGCCGCACTCAACGGCGTACTCACGCTGCTCGCCGTGCTCGTGATCCTGTGGCTCGCGCTGCGCTCGAAGCGGATGATCGGCTCGGTGCTCGTCACGCTGTTCGTCGGCCTCGTCGTGACGGCCGCGCTCGGCCTCGCGATGGTCGGCTCGCTGAACATGATCTCGGTCGCGTTCATGGTGCTGTTCGTCGGCCTCGGCGTCGATTTCTCGATCCAGTACGGCGTGAAGTATCGCGAGGAACGCTTCCGCGACGAGCGCATCGATCACGCACTGATCGGCGCCGCGCATTCGATGGGCATGCCGCTCGCGCTGGCCACGGCGGCCGTCGCGGCGAGCTTCTTCTCGTTCATCCCGACCGCGTATCGCGGCGTGTCCGAGCTCGGTCTGATCGCGGGCGTCGGGATGTTCGTCGCGCTGCTGACCACGCTCACGCTGCTGCCGGCGCTGCTGCGCCTGTTCGCGCCGCCGGGCGAATCGAAGACGCCGGGTTTCCCGTGGCTCGCGCCCGTCGACGATTACCTCGATCGCCATCGCAAGCCGATCCTGATCGGCACGCTCGCGGTCGTGATCGGCGCGCTGCCGCTGCTCGCGTTCCTGCATTTCGACTTCAACCCGCTGCACCTGAAGGACCCGAACAGCGAATCGATGGCGACGCTGCTCGCGCTGAAGGATTCGCCGGAAGCCGCCGTCAACGACGTCACGCTGCTCGCGCCGTCGCTCGCGCAGGCCGATGCGGTCGCGAAGCGCCTCGACGCGCTGCCCGAAGTCGGCCGCACGACCACGCTGTCGACCTTCATCCCGGCCGACCAGCCGGCCAAGCGCGCGGCGATCGCCGCGGCCGCGAGCGAACTGCTGCCCGCGCTGACACAGCCGGCCGCGCCGCCCGCGACCGACGCGCAACGCGTGGCCGCGCTCAAGCGCGTGTCGGATCTGCTGAGCTATGCAGCCGAAGATCACCCGGGCCCGGGCGCAGCGGCCGCGCAGCACCTGTCCGCGTCGCTCGCGAAGCTTGCCGCCGCCGACAGCGCGACGCGCGACCGTGCCGAGCGCGCATTCTCCGATACGCTGCGCATCGCGCTCAACCAGCTCGCCGCGCTGCTGCAGCCGCAAGACATCACGCGCGAATCGCTGCCGCCGCAGATCGTGCGCGACTGGGTCGCGCCGGACGGCCACGCGCTCGTGCAGATCTCGCCGAAGGTGCCGAAGGGCGTCGATCCGAACGACGACACGATGCTGCGCCGTTTCGCCAAGGCCGTGAAGGCCGCGGAACCGGGTACGACCGGCGGGCCGATCTCGATCCTGCATTCGGCCGACACGATCATCAACGCGTTCCTGCACGCGGCGATGTGGTCGATCATCTCGATCACGGTCCTGCTGTGGGTCACGTTGCGCCGCTTCGGCGACGTGCTGCGCACGCTCGTGCCGCTGCTCGTGTCGGGCATCGTGACGCTCGAGATGTGCGTCGTGCTCGGCATGTCGCTGAACTTCGCGAACATCATCGCGCTGCCGCTGATGCTCGGCGTCGGCGTCGCGTTCAAGGTGTATTTCGTGATGGCGTGGCGCGCGGGGCAGACGGGCCTGCTGCATTCGAGCCTCACGCACGCCGTGCTGTTCAGCGCCGCGACGACGGCAACCGCCTTCGGCAGCCTGTGGCTGTCGCACCATCCGGGCACGTCGAGCATGGGCAAGCTGCTCGCGCTGGCCCTGACCTGTACGCTGATCGGCGCCGTGGTGTTCCAGCCCGTCCTGATGGGCAAACCGCGCGTCAAGCGCGCCAAGAACCAATCGCAAGGAATCAATGAATAAGGTGCGAATCATTGCGGCGACCGTCGCCGCCAGCGCGGTGCTGACCGGCTGCGCGACGGGACCGAACCGCAACCCCAACGACCCGCTCGAGCCGATGAACCGGGCGATGTACAAGTTCAACGACACGGTCGACACGAACATCGCCCAGCCGATCGCGAAGGGCTACCAGAAAGTCACGCCGACGCCGGTGCGCACCGCGATCAGCAACTTCTTCTCGAACCTCGGCGATCTCGGCAACATGGCCAACAACCTGCTGCAGTTGCGCAT
>NZ_BCPP01000539.1:0-4884 GCF_016586125.1 Burkholderia sp. E168m23 | reverse complement strand
GTCGCGAGCGTCTTGCCGTCGCCGAACCAGCGCGAGCTGTAGTCCCCAGCCGCTTTCGGCACCCGCGCGCAGGTCGCGGTACACCTCGTTCGCGGGACGGGACGGCACCGACTTCGCGGTCGTCACGTCCTCGAGATACGACTCGTCGCGCGGCGTGTCGCGCGCATCCCAGTAGCGGTTCAGCACGGCGCCGTCAGGCATCGCGACCACGTGGCGCGCCGCCTGCCCGCGCGGCGTCGTGGTTTCGCCCTGCATCCAGTACGCATGCTCCTTGCGCAGCGCCGGCAGGTATTTCTGGTAGACCTTGTCGCCTTCGACCTGCGCGGCGAGCGTGACCATGTACGCGAAGAACGGCGGCTGCGAGCGGCTCGCGTAGTACGTGCGGTTTCCGTTCGGGATGTGTCCGACCGTATCGATCAGGTACGCGAAGTTGTCGAGCATGTCGTCGACGAGATCCTCGCGCCCGGACACCTGCAGCCCGAGCATCGTGAAATAGGTATCCCAGTAGTAGCCTTCGCGGAAGCGGCCGCCCGGCACGACGTACGGCTTCGGCAGCGGAATCAGCGAACTGTACGGCGGCGCCGTGGTGCTCGTGCGCGTGAGCTGCGGCCACAGCCAGTCGATGTGCTCGCGCAGCGTCTGGTTCGGCGGCGGCGTCACGCCGCCTGCCGGGGGCGGCGTGAAATGCTGGTCGACGAACGCCTTCAGCGAGAAGCCCGGCTGCGATTTCTGTTGCTGATACAACTGCACGATCGTCGCGGGGTCGGTATCGGGCGTGGCGTCGACGAAGGTCTTCTGGTCGGGATAGAGCTGCGCGGTCTGCACCGCGACGAACAGGTCGCCGTAGAGCTGGCTCGGCGGTGGCAGCAGCGTGCCCGACGCGGGAGCCGGCGCGGCTGCGGTGGTGGCCAGCAGCGCGGACTGGCTGGCCGCTTGCGCGGCGGCCTGGTTCGCATTGTCGGCCTGCGCGGCGCAGCCGGCGACGGCGAGATAGGCGATGGCCAGTGCGGCGGCCCAGCGCAGACGCGGCGCGGGCGGTGACTGACGCGACGGGAAGCGAGATGCAAGCGGTGCGGCACGACGTGACGTCATGGCGTGTCCCCTCCTTTCGTTGGTGAGTGGATCGGCACGAGGTCTCGTTCGCGCGCGCGTTCGTCTCGATGGCCTTCGATCGATACGCGTCATGTTGTGGTGCGAGTGGGTCCGACTGTCGCACGAAACATGCATGTCAAGCAAGTTTGGGTTCGCGCGACTCCCGGAGATAACCGCGCACCGCCCGCCACGCACGCGCTTCGAGCGCGTTCGCATCGGTTTCGCCGCGCGCGCCCGCCGCATCGACGATGCCTTTCACGATCGCGAGCAGATCGTGCGCGACCACGTCGGGCGCGGCGACGCGCGGCGCATCGCGCAACCGGAGCGCATGCAGCAAGGTTGCGTGGATGCGATCCGCGACCCGCTCGGTGCGCGCACCGAGCGGCAACCGCGCCTCTTCGAAATCGATCAGCCGCGCGAGCACCGGCCGGCGCATCTGGTGCGCGACGGCCCCGCGCACCAGCGCGCGCAGCACGTCGTCGCAGGACGACAGCGCGGCCGCCCGGTCGACGTCGTCGAGCAGATGCGCACTCTCGCGCTCGACGAGCGCGGCCGTCAGCGCATCGCGGTTCGGGAAGTATTGATAGAGCGAGCCGATGCTCACGCCGGCCAGCGCCGCGACCGCATTCGTCGTGTAACCGGCGAAGCCGTCGCGCTCCAGAATGCGGGCGGCCGCCTCGACGATCGCATCGACGGTGGCCACCGAGCGGCGCTGGCGCGGCGCCTTGCGCGGCGAAAGCGGCATACGCGAGGACGAATCGGACATGGTGGAAAGGTGCGTTCCTAAAATATGAGCAAGCGCTCATATTTTAGGAACGCACCGCCACGCCGTCAAAAGGAATCGACCTGACCGCACCCGCTTCAACACCGTTCGCCGTGTTCGCGCACGCTCGCCACCGAGACCAACGAGTGGCCGGCGCGCCGCGCAACGCGTCGATCCACGGTCGCCGCGCCGACTTCCTGGCGCCCCCGGAAAGCGCGCACACGTTCCGCCACGGCAACGCCGCGCGGTTTGTCGGCCACATGGAGGCAACACGCACGAGCAGCCCGTCGACCGCATGGGCGCAGTCGTTCTTTCCGCACCACCCGCCGGAAAGGACGACTGTTGCAACATGCGGAACAACTGTTGTCGTACGTGACGCAGCGGTCACATTGTGGGCATAATGGCGTCTTTACCGCGCGCCCAGCCCATGTCGCCCGTCTTTCTAGCACCGCTCATCGTTGCCTGTGCGTTGTTCATGGAAAGCGTCGACGCGAACATCATCGTCACCGCCCTGCCTGCGATGGCGAGGGACTTCGGGCACAACCCCGTCACCCTGAACATTGCGATCACGGCCTACGTGGTCGGCCTCGGCGTGTTCATCCCGATCTGCGGCTGGCTCGCCGACCGCTTCAGCGCGCGCGCCGTGTTCCGCACCGCGATCGGCATCTTCGTCGTCGGTTCGCTGATGTGCGCGGCGTCCAACTCCCTCGGCGTGCTCACGTTCGCGCGCTTCATTCAGGGCGTCGGCGGCGCGATGATGGTGCCGGTCGGCCGCATCATCATCTTCCGCGCGGTGCCGCGCGCCGATCTCGTGCGCGCGATGAACTACCTCGCGATTCCCGCGCTGTTCGGGCCCACGGTCGGGCCGCTCGTCGGCGGCTTCATCACGACCTACCTGCACTGGCGGATGATCTTCTTCATCAACGTGCCGATCGGCATCTACGGGATCTACCTCGCGAGCAAGCACATCGCGAACACGCACGAGCCCGATCCGGGCCCGCTCGACTGGTTCGGCTTCCTGCTGTCGGCCAGCGGCGCCGCGCTGCTGCTGATGGGCCTCACGCTGATCGACGGTTCGCTCACGTCGCGCTCGAACGCCATCATCATGTGCGCGGCCGGCGCCGCGATGCTCGCGCTGTACGTGCCGTACGCGCGCCGCAAGGAGCGCCCGGTGCTCGACCTCAGTTTCCTGAAGATCCCGACGTACCACGCGAGCGTCGTCGGCGGGTCGCTGTTTCGCATCGGCCTCGGCGCGGTACCGTTCCTGCTGCCGCTCGCGCTGCAGGAAGGGCTCGGCATGAGCGCGTTCCATTCCGGCCTCATCACGTGCGCGTCCGCGCTCGGCGGCGCGGTCAGCCGCTCGACGGCCACGCATACGCTGCGCCGCTTCGGCTTTCGCACGGTGCTGATCTACAACGCGGCATTCGCGGGCCTCGCGATCGCCGCCTACGGCGTGTTCCATCCCGGCATGGCGACCTGGGCGATCTGGCTGATCGTGCTCGTCGGCGGCATCTTCCCCGCGCTGCAGTTCACGAGTTTGAATTCGATGATCTATGCGGACATTTCGCCGCGCGACGCAGGCCGCGCGACGAGCCTCGGCAGCGTCGTGCAGCAGATGTCGCTCGGCCTCGGCGTGACGGTGGCCGGCCTCGTGCTGCACGTGTCGCACTGGCTCCAGGGCCATCAGGCGATGGTGTGGTCGGATTTCTGGCCGGCATTCCTGGTGGTCGGGCTGTGCTCGTTCGCGTCGATTCCGATCACGCGACAGCTGCCGCCGGGCGCCGGCGACGAAGTCGCGCGCGGCAAGCGGGCATAAGCGGCGGCGCCGCGACATGACCTGTCGCTCGGCGACGGACGAAAACCGGAAAAACAAAAAAATTAGCGAACATCCACACGGGGCCGGTGCACAGCCGCGTGGATGTTCGCTCAGGGCTCCGGGTCTCCCGATGGGGGTTGAGAATCCCGGATTCGCTTCCTGCGTGCCATGGACATATGTGCGTCGGAAGCGGAATCGTTGCGCGCACTTGTCGTCGCGCCATGAACTGCACTATAGGGAAACTTGCGCAACGCATCTGTCAACCATTGTCAGACGCGTGGCAGCCGCGCGTCGCACGCGCGCGCCGCTTTCGCGCTAAAGTGGTTCCCGATCGCCACCCTCGACCGTCCTGCCGATGCTCACGCTCTCGCCCGCCTCTGCCCGCGCCCTGCATCTCGCCGCACAGGGCCTGCTCACGCCGCCCCGCCGCAAGGCGACCAAGGCCGACGTGCTCGACACGATCCGCCGGATGGCGCAGTTGCAGATCGACACCATCCACGTCGTCGCGCGCAGCCCGTATCTCGTGCTGTTCAGCCGCCTCGGCGATTTCTCGCCGCACTGGCTCGACGAACATCTCGCCGAGGCGCGCCTGTTCGAATACTGGTCGCATGAAGCGTGTTTCCTGCCGATCGAGCAGTTCGGGCTGATGCGCTACAAGATGCTCGATCCGTCGGGGATGGGCTGGAAATATGCGGCCGAATGGCACGAGCAGAATCGTCCGGAGATCGAACGGCTGCTTGCGCGGATTCGCGAGGAAGGCCCGGTGCGGTCGGCCGATTTCGCGCGCGAGGACGGCGTGAAGGGCAACGGCTGGTGGGATCGCAAGCCCGAGAAGCGTCACCTGGAAGTGCTGTTCACGACGGGCGACCTGATGGTGTCGGCGCGTCGCAATTTCCAGCGCGTGTACGACGTGCGCGAACGCGTGCTACCCGACTGGGACGATACGCGCGACCTGCCGCCGCGCGAAGCCGTGCTGCCTGCGCTGCTCGACTATACGTGCCGCGCGCTCGGCGTCGTGCGTGCGGACTGGGTGGCCGATTACTATCGGCTGCCGCGCCGTTCGTACCGCGCGGAGCTGGAGCGGCTCGCGGATGCGGGCGACCTGATTCCGGTGCAGATCGACGACTGGAAGGAGCCGGCCTACGTGCACCGCTCGCTCGATGCGCTGCTGCCGGCCGCCGCGGCCGACACGCTGCGCTCGACGGTCACGACG
>NZ_BCPP01000538.1:0-4886 GCF_016586125.1 Burkholderia sp. E168m23 | reverse complement strand
GGTGGGCTGCCGAGGGCGTCGGCGAGCCGATGCGCCGCGACACCACATGCCCGGCCCGACCAGCGCGCCAACCGACGGACGGGCATAATGCGCGATGCCCGCCCGGCGCGGCAAGCGGCACGACAGCTGGCTTGCTCGACAGCCTGCACCGCCGCCGCCCACTCGCCACCCGAACCTCAACCCGTCAATCCCATGCAAGTACTCGTCATCGGAACCGGCAAGCTCGCCAACGAGTTGCTCGGCTCGCACAAGCTCGACCCGGCCACCTACCGCGTGATGCCTTGGTCGGACACCACGCGAACCGACGCCCGGTCGATCGTCGTCCATGCCGGTTCCGGCCGCGAACTCGCCGCCGCGATCGCGTTCTGCCAGGCCACCGCGTCGCCGCTCGTCGAGCTGTCGACCGGCTCCGACCTCGAAACCGGGACGTACGGCTTTCCGGTCGTGCTGTGTCCGAACACGAACATCCTGATGCTCAAGTTCATGAGCATGCTGGAAACCAGCGGCCACCTGTTTCGCGACTGCGAGATCAGCGTGACCGAGTCGCATCAGGCCGGCAAGACGTCCGTCCCCGGCACAGCCGTCGGCATCGCCGCGTCGCTCGGCGTGCAGCCGGCAGACATCCGCTCCGTGCGCGACCCGGCCGTGCAGCGCAGCGAATTCGCCATCGCCGACGATCAGCTCGGCCGCCATGCGGTTCACCGGATACGCATCGACGACGGTGCATGCAGCCTGCAGTTCGAATCGCGCGTATCCGGCGAGACGCCTTATGCGGACGGCGTATCGCGCATCGTCGAGGCCGTGCGGCAGCACGATCTCGAGCATCGCCGCTATTCGATCGTCGAATTCATCCGCAACGGCTGGCTGTAGTCAGGGCGGCGGCGCGCGGCACGGCCCGCGGCGGCCCGGTACGCGCGCCTATGCCGCCACAGCGTCGCTGCAGCCCTGCGAACCGCCCCTCGCTATCGTTCTCCGAGCACCGCCCCGCTCTCCGGCAAAGTCGCCCCGCCATCGACGACGATCGTCTGCCCGGTGATGTACGCCGCGTCGGCCGACGCGAGAAACAGCATCGCGTTCGCGATGTCCTCCGGCTCGCCCATCCGCGCGAGCGGAATGTCGTGCGCGATCTGCGCCGCGACCGACGCGTCGCCGAGATTGCCGGCCGCCGGCGTGCGAATCATCCCCGGTTCGACGCCGTTGACCGTCACGTTGCGGCGCGCCAGCTCCAGCGCCGCCGCCCGGATGAAGCCGTTCACGCCGGCCTTCGACGCCGCGTAATGCGCAAGCCCCGGATAGACGACGCGCGGCCCCGTCACCGACGACGTGACGAGCAGCCTGCCGGCCCCCGCCCGCTGGAATGCCGGCAACGCGGCCTGCGCGAGCCAGAACAGCGCCGACAGGTTGACCGACAGCGTGCGATCGAGCGTCGGCTCGTCGATCTGCATGAACGGCGTCAACGGAAAATACGCGGCATTGTGGATCACGACATCGAGTCGGCCGCCGTCGCGCTCGACTGCCGCGACGAGCGCATCCAGGTCGCCCCGGCTCGCGGCATCGACCCGATACGCGCGTGCGTCGCCGCCCGCGCTGGCCAGCGCGTCGGCCTGCGCGGCTGCCGCGTCGCCGTTCAGGTCGGCCACGGCGACGAACGCGTCGGATTCTGCGAAACGGCGCGCGATCGCCGCGCCGATTCCTTGCGCGGCGCCCGTGACGAGCACGACACGGCCGCCGAAATCCGCCCGCAGGCGACCGCTGCCCGGCACGGCAGTCATCGCTGCGCCTCGCCGCCGGGCGGGTACACGGTTTCGTTCAGCACTTGCGCGTAAGCGCCGATCTGGAAATTCGACAGCGTGCCGAAATCGCCGCCCTGATAGCCGAAGATCTTGCCGTCGGTCTTGCGCTGCGCGAGGTCGATCAGCACGACGCCGAGCGTCGGCACCACTTTCTCGCGCCACACGAACAGATACAGCTCGTCCGCCATCTTGAAGTAATGGCAGCGGTCGACATCGGCCAGCCCGCCTTCGACGCCTTGCAGGCACTGCCACGCGTAGAAATTCTCGTTCAGGTAGATGTGCTCGTAGCATTCGGTCGGGCTGTAGCGGTACATCGTCCGCTTGCCGATCAGCTCGTGCGTGGGCGCATGCAACGGCCCCGGCTGCGCGTGGCCGCCGAGCGTGCCGTGCCGGAATTGCACGTCGACGGCCGTCAGCGGCAGCCCGCGCGCGACGCGCGTGAACGCATCGATGCGCGTGTCGGCTTCCGTCGGCAGCGTACCGACGACCGACGTCCACACGCCGGTGTCCAGATCGATCACGAGGCTGACCGACGTCGCCCGAGCAGTGACATCGATGTAGTCGACGAAGTACAGTCCATCGCGCAGCCGCGTCACGCGGCACGGCGCGCGGCCGCCCGTATCGCTCGCCGCATCGCGCCACTGCAGCGCATCCGGCTCGAACGTATAGACGCGCCACGCGCCCGATGCGTCGCCAAGCGCCAGCGTCCGCCCGACGAGTGCGTCGACGGGGGCGAGGATGTTCGCCTCCGGCGCGAAGCCGTCCGCGAGCGCGCCAACCTGAATGAATACCGGGTCCTGTCGTTCCACCTGCCGTCTCCCATGCAGCTTCAGGCCCGGCGGGCCGTGTACGCTGCCGATGTGCACATGGTGCCGGCTGCACGCGCCGCGCGATATCCGCCAAAAGGATGAAGGGCGCGCGGCGCCGGAACGCGCTAAAGTGCACGTGATCCGCGCCGCGACCGGCGCGAGGAGCGCACATGCACCGTGTCACCCACTATCGACGCACCGGCGAAGGCATCGAAGCGATCAGCCTCGAATCCGACCGCGCGTTTCCGCGCCACGCGCACGACGAATTCGGGGTGGGCGTGATCGTCAGCGGTGCGCACCGGTCGTGGAGCGGTCGCGGGCAGGTCGACGCGCTGGCGGGTGACGCGATCATGGTCAATCCCGGCGAGATGCACGACGGCTCGCCGCTCGAGGCCGGCACCGGCAGGCGCTGGCGGATGCTGTACCTCGCGCCCGGGCTGGTCGCGGGCGTCGCCGCGGAAGAAGGCCTCGGCGGCGTCGAGCTTGCCCATCCGGCCGTGCGCGACGCGCGGCTCACGGCCGCCGTCGGTCGGCTGCATGCGCGCATCGTCGCAGGCGAAACCCCGCCGCTGGCCCGCGACGAAGCGCTCGTGATGCTCGTCGCCGGTTTGCTCGCCCGGCACGCGAACCGCACGCTGCCGGCGGCCGGCGTCGCGCCGGCCGTCCGCGTCGCGCGGGAGCGGCTCGATGCAGCGCCGGCTGCTCCCGTGTCGCTCGCCGAGCTGGCCGACCTGAGCGGCGTCAGCCGCTTCCAGTTGCTGCGCGGCTTTGCGCGCGAGCTCGGCATCACGCCGCACGCCTATCTGGTTCAGTCGCGCACGCGGCTGGCGCGCGCGCTCCTGGCCAGCGGCCTGCCGATCGCCGATGCCGCGGCCGAAGCCGGCTTCGCCGATCAGAGCCACCTGACGCGTGCGTTCGCACGCCAGTTCGGGATCACGCCGGGGCGGTTCACGCAGGCAGGATAATCAACGCATCGCCCGCGCAGTGCAGAGCTACCGGGCGCAGTGCATTCAAAGGCGGTTGCTACCTCGACGGCAGCCACGACCTATTGCGTCAGGGCCTGTCGACGGCGCACCGCATTCAATGCCTCTCGCGCTGCAATTTCGTTCAAGACGCGCCCCGCCGCCATACGCGACGATGCGACGCATGAAGACACGACTGATTGGCTATCTCTATCTCGCCGCCGCGATGGCGGGCGTCGGCAGCACCGTCATCGCGAGCCGTCTCGCGGCCGGCGGCCTGCCGCCGTTCGCGGCCACAGCGCTGCGCTTCCTGATCGCGACCCCGCTGCTGTTCGCGCTGATGCGCGCGCAGCACATGTGCTGGCCGCGCATTTCCGCACGCGACGCCGTGCTACTCGTCATCCAGGCGGCGGCGGGCGGCGTCGGCTATACGGTGCTGCTGATCAGCGGCACGAAACTGTCGTCGCCGCTCGATGCGGGTGTGATGCTCGGCACGCTGCCGGCCATGTCGACGCTGATCGCGGCCGTCGTGCTGCGCGAGCGGCAGACGCCGCGCGACTGGCTGGCCGCCGCGCTCGCCACGGCCGGCGTGCTGTTCGTCACGTTCGCGCCGGGCCACGCGATGCCGTCGCTGCAAACACTTGCCGGCGATGCGCTGGTGCTGGCGGCCGTCGCATGCGAAGCGGTCTTCATCCTGCTCAACCGACGGCTTGCCGCACCGGTCCCGCCGCTCGCGCTCTCCACCGCGATGTCGGGCCTCGGCTTCGTGCTCGCACTCGTGCCGGCCGCGTTCGAATGGCAAGCAGTGGCGAGCGGCTGGACCGTCGGCGCCGTATCGGCGATCGTCTACTACGCGTTGATTCCGACCGTGCTCGGCTACCTGTGCTGGTATGCGGGTTCGGCCCGCACGAGCGGCACCGAGGCGGCCCTGTTCACGGCGGTCGCGCCGGTTTCGGCCGTGCTGTTCGCGGTCGCACTGTTCGGCGAAACGCTGACCGGCACGCGTGTCGCGGGCATCTCGCTCGTCGTCGCCGGCATGCTCGTCGGCGCGACGCGACGGCGCGAGCCGCCTGGCGCATCACGCGCTACGCTCGCCGCGCGGACCGCCATCGACTGACTCGCGCGTTCATTGCCTCGCGGCGAAAAGGGCTCCGGCACCCTGCCGTCGCATCGCCTGCCGATCGCCACCTTTCCGCGATGCAGCCGGCGACTGTAGGAATGTGTCCTCGCACCGCAAAACCGTTGCGCACGGCTGCGCAAGATGCAATATTCGCGTGGCCACACCCTTTGACAACCATCGAACAACAATCCGCCAAGCAATG
>NZ_BCPP01000537.1:0-4890 GCF_016586125.1 Burkholderia sp. E168m23 | reverse complement strand
GTGACGCTGGCGAGCGCCTCGGCCTCGGCGATCGCGGCCATGTGGCGCTGCGCGGCGGCCTCGGCTTCGGCGGTCGCTTCCGCATGGCGCTTCGCGGCGGCTTCGGCTTCGGCGGTTGCCGCGGCATGGCGTTGCGCGGCCGCGTCGGCTTCGGTCGCGGCGGCGTGATGACGCTGCGCGGCGGCCTCGGCTTCGGCGATCGCCGCCGCGTGGCGCTGCGACGCGGCTTCGGCATCCGCGTGACGTTGCGCGAGCGCTTCGGTCAGCGCGGTGGCTTCCGCATGGCGTTGCGACGCGGCTTCGGCTTGCGTGGCGGCATCCGTATGACGTTGGGCGGCCGCTTCGGCGGCGGCGGTGGCGTCGGCATGGCGCCGCTGCGCGGCTTCGGCATCGGCGGCCGCGGCCGTGTGGCGCTGCGCGGCGGCCTGCGCTTCGGCTTCCGCCGCCGCGTGACGCTCGGCCGCGGCCCGGGCTTCCGCTGCCGCGGCGCGCGCGAACGCTTCCGCGCTGCGTGCCGCCTGCTGCGCGGCGTGGTGATCGTGGAGGAGCTGATCGACGCCCGTGGCGAGCGAAGCGATCTGATCGTTCAGGTTCATGCGTGTCTTCTCTGCGTAAGACCCGCGATTTTAACCGCTGCGCCGATGCCGGTCCGCGCGCGACGTGTAACAAAGTGCGCAAAGCGGCGCGAGGGGCGCCGCTTTGTGTTACTTGAGGTAGCCCGCCGAGCCGAACCAGTCCAGTGCATCGCGCAGCCCTTCGCGATACGGGCGCGCACGGTAGCCGAGTTCGCGCTCGGCCTTCGCGGACGTGAAATACATCTTGTTCTTCGACATCCGCAGCCCGTCGACGGTGACGAACGGCTCCTTCTTCGTGAACTTTGCGACCGCTTCGGCGCCGACCGCGAGCGGGTACAGCGGCCAGCGCGGCAGCGCGATCGTCGGCGCCTTGCGGCCGGTCATCTGCGCGATGTCCGCGAGCATCTGCTGCAGCGGCAGGTTCTCGCCGCCGAGGATGTAGCGCTCGCCGATCCGGCCGCGCTCGAGCGCGAGGAAGTGGCCGTGCGCGACGTCGTCGACGTGCACGAGGTTCAGCCCCGTATCGACGAACGCAGGAATCTTGCCGAGCGCGGCCTCGACGATGATGCGGCCGGTCGGCGTCGGCTTCACGTCGCGCGGGCCGATCGGCGTCGACGGATTGACGATCACGGCCGGCAGCCCTTCGTCGGCGATCATCCGTTCGACCGCGCGCTCCGCGAGCACCTTGCTGCGCTTGTAGACGCCGATCGCCTGCTCGGCCGTGAGCGGCCGGTTCTCGTCGGACGGATCGCCGGCGCTCGTCACCTTCAGCGTCGCGACGCTGCTCGTGTAGACGATCCGCTCGACGCCTTCGGCGCGGGCCGCGCGCATCGTCGCGACCGCGCCTTCGAGGTTCGCGCGCTCGATCTCGTCGGGGTCGGGTGCCCACAGCCGGTAGTCGGCCGCGACGTGCAGCAGGTAGCGCACGCCGCGCAGCGCGGCGCGCATCGACGCCTCGTCGCGCATGTCGCCGGTGACGATCTCGGCATCGAGATCCGCGACGTTCGTGCGCGGGCTGGTGGGGCGCACGAGCACGCGCACCGCATAGCCTTTCTGCTGCGCGATGCGCGCGACGGCCGAGCCGACGAAACCGGATGCGCCGGTGACGAGAACGAGATCGCGGGAGGTATCAGTCATGCGTTTCCTTCAGGGCCGCGCGGGCGGCGCGGCGGTTGGGCATCGGCGAGATTGTACGTGGTCGGCGTGCGCGGCGACGCCCGGCCGGCGCGTGTGCGAAGCGGCCGACGCGACTACAATGCCGGGCTTGAATGCAACGGGAGGGCGACGCGATGAGCCGCAATGAACTGGACGAACGGATCGAGACCTACTACGTGCGGGTGCGCGGCGTCGTGCAGGGCGTCGGCTTTCGTCATGCGACGGTGCGCGAGGCGCATGCGCTGAAGCTGCGCGGCTGGGTCGCGAATCTGGAGGACGGCACCGTCGAGGCGATGATCCAGGGCCCCGGCGCGCAGATCGACCGGATGCTCGCGTGGCTGCGTCACGGGCCGCCCGCCGCGCGCGTGACCGAGGTGACGTTCGAGGAACGCCGGACCGAGAAGCGCTTCGAACGCTTCCAGCAGCAGTAAAAAAGGCACAAAACGATCATGACGGGGTATCCGGAAGCCGGGCGCGGTCTCACGCTGTCGGTGATGGCGTCGACGCTGTTCGCGCTGATGTCGGCTTACGCGAAACTGCTCGCGCCGCTCACCGGGCTCGACATCTTCGCGTGGCGCATCGTGTGGACCGCGCCGGGCGCGCTCGCGCTGATCGCGCTGCGCGGCCGCTGGCCGGCGCTCGTCGAGCTGGCGCGGCGCAGCGCGCGCGACTGGCGCCTGCTGATCGCGCTGCCGGCGAGCGCGGCGCTGCTCGGCGTGCAGCTGTGGCTGTTCCTGTGGGCGCCGCTGCACGGCCGCATGCTCGAAGTGTCGCTCGGCTATTTCCTGCTGCCGCTGACGATGGTGCTCGTCGGCCGCTTCTACTATCACGAACGGCTCGACCCGCTGCAATGGGCGGCGGTCGCGTGCGCGGCGCTCGGCGTCGCGCACGAGGTGTGGGCGACGCGCGCGTTCGCGTGGCCGACGCTGGTCGTCGCGCTCGGCTATCCGCCGTATTTCGTGCTGCGCCGGCGGATCAACGCCGATTCGCTGGCTGCCTTCGCGGTCGAGATCGTGCTGCTGTGCCCGATCGCGTTCGCGATGGTCGCGACGAGCGCGACGCAGGTCGCCGGCCAGCCGCTGCTGTGGGCCGCGCTGCTGCCGGGGCTCGGCATCCTCAGCACGCTCGCGCTCGCGAGCTACCTGAAGGCGAGCCGGATGCTGCCGATGGCGCTGTTCGGGATTCTCGGCTACGTCGAGCCTGTGCTGCTCGTCGTGGTGTCGCTGCTGCTGCTCGGCGAAACGCTGAGCGTCGCGCAGCTCGCGACGTACGGGCCGATCTGGGTCGCCGTCGCGCTGACCGCATGGCGCAGCGCGATGCTGATGCGGCGCTTGCCCGCGCGCGGATGACCGCCTCGTCGCGATGCGCCGGCCGTGCGCAACGTGCCGCGCAGCGCGCTTCATCCGAGCGTCGAATACCGCGCGTCGCGCTGCCGACTTCCGCTCACTCCCGCCGAATCCCTCGATCCTGACCGCCAACTGGCGACGCGCTGACGCGAATCTGGCGGTGCTGTCTGCTTCGCCGCGCAACGCTCGCGCTTGTAATCGAACAGAAGATTCGGTTGCACTTTGTTACTTAGGGTCTCCCCTGATCGGCTACTAGACTGGCCTGACCGACTTCCCTTCGTATGCAGCTTTTCAATGAACGGTCATCTCCGTGCCTGGCCAGCCGGGTTGGCGCGATGCGGGCATACGCGTATCGCCGCTGATCGCGCTCGCCGTCTCTCTCCCGATCCTTTCCCCGGTGCGTGCCGCACCGCCGTCGTGCAGGTGCGCTCATGTCGTTGAGCCCGCCGCGTTCCGCCATGGTGCAGCCGTCGCGCAGCGGCCGTCTGATCGAAGTCGACTTCTTTCGCGGGCTCGTGCTGTTGATGATCGTCGTCGATCACATCGGCGCGAGCGTGCTGTCGCGCATGACGCTGCACGCGTTCGCGCTGTGCGATGCGGCCGAGGTGTTCGTGTTCCTCGGCGGCTTCGCGACCGCGAGCGCGTATGGCGCGATCGCCGAGCGACACGGCGCGCGCGCCGCGCAGCAGCGGTTCGTGCGGCGCGCGATGCAGATCTACCGCGCGTTTCTCGCGACGTCGACGCTGATGCTCGTCGTGTCGGCCGTGCTCGATCACTTCGGCATCGACGCGCCGAACCTCGCGCTCGACGACGTCAGCGTGATGCTCGCGTCGCCGCTCACGGGTCTCGCCGAACTGTTGACGTTCCAGCGCCAGCCGTATCTCGCGTCGGTGCTGCCGATGTACGTGCTGTTCGCGCTCGCGTCGCCGGTGCTGGTGCCGTTCGCGCGGCGCCATCCGTGGCTGCTCGTCGCGATCAGCGCCGCGTCGTGGCTCGCCGCGGGCTGGCTCGGCCCGGAACTGCTGGACACCGACGGCTTCCGCTGGAGCTTCAACCCGTTCGCGTGGCAACTGATGTTCGTCGCCGGCGTGCTCGCACGCTGCCAGCCGTTCTACCGGCACGTCGCACTCGGTCGCTGGGGCGCCGCGGCGACCGGGCTCGCGTGCGCGATCGTGCTCGGCTGCGCGAGCTACAAGCTGTTCTCGGGGCTGCCGGTGCCCGAAGGCGTGCTCAAGCGCGATCTCGCGCTGCCGCGCGTGGTGAGCTTCGCGGCCATCGCGTGGCTGATGGCCGATTGCGTGCGCTTCGGCTGGATCGCGCGGATCGCGCAGGGCGTGCAGCCCGTCGTGGCGGTCGGCCAGCGCGGGCTGATCTGCTTCGTCGCGGGCGCGGCGATCTCGCTCGTGATCGATTCGCTGCTGCACCCGGTCGTGCATAGCGCCGATCTGCGGCACGTCGGCGTGGGCCTCGTCGCCGACGCGTGCGCGGTCGGGCTGATGATGGCGGTGGCGGGTTCGGGAACGTGGATCGCGCGATGGCGCGGCGCGGCGGCGTAGGCGCGCGCAGGCTGGTGTGCGGCGCGGCAGGCGCCGCGCGGTGTCAGTGAGGTGAGCCGATACGGGAGCGGGGCGTGGCGGTTGCGTCGTCGGATTCGGCGTCGTCGCGTTCGTCCTGCGCCGGCTCGTCGCGCTCCGCGAGCACCGCGTCGGCTTCGGCCGCGGCCCGGGCGGCGCGCATCGCGGTGCAGCGCTGCGCGTGCCGGATGTCCGACAGGATTCTCAAAAGCCGCGTTGTCTTGCTTTTCATCGTGTTCT
>NZ_BCPP01000536.1:0-4910 GCF_016586125.1 Burkholderia sp. E168m23 | reverse complement strand
TGCAGCGAATACGCGCGGACGCCGAACGGCGCGCCGAGCATGTCGAGCTGCACCGCGAACAACGCATTGGCGGTTTTCGACTGCCCGTACGCGAGCCATTTGTCGTAACCGCGCGCGAAATCGATATCGTCCCAGCGAATCGGCGACAGCCGGTGCCCGAGCGACGACACCGCCACCACGCGGGCGCCGTCGCCATGCGCGAGCACGGGCCACAGCCGGTTGACGAGCGCGTAGTGACCGAGGTGATTGACGGCCAACTGCGCTTCCCGACCGTCGCCCAAGCGAGTCTCCGGGCACGCCATGATGCCCGCGCTGTTGATGACGATATGCACGTGGCGTCCCGCATCGACGAACCGCGCGGCGAATGCGGCCACGCTCGCGGCGTCCGCGAGTTCGAGCGGCGCGACCTCCACGCCCGCGATGCCGCGCGTCGCTTCGCGCGCGGCCGCGGCGCTCCGTGCGCCGACGACGACGTGCGCACCGGCCTGCGCCAGTGCCCGCGTGGTTTCGAGGCCGAGACCCGAATGGCCGCCCGTGACGATGGCGGTCTTGCCGTGCAGATCGAGGCCGGCCAGGACGTCGCTCGCCGTCGAGGCGGCGTCGAATCCGGAATGAAGGGGATGCTGCCTGCTCGTCATCGAAGGCTCCAGGAACGGTACGCGAAGCACGCGGCCGCCCGTCGGCCGCGTCACTGCACGAGCACATTCTCCGGCCGCGCATCCGGACTGTGAATGCAATAGAATCCGGTTTTTCGTCGAGGTCGTCCGGAGAATGCGCGTGGACCCGCTTTCGGAAGTGCTGTCGCTGCTGGAAACGCGCGACTCGTTTTTCACCGGCCTGCGCGCCGGCGGCCCGTGGGCGGTCGACCTTCCCCCGCCCGACGGAATCAAGTTCAACGCGGTAGTCGAAGGGAGTTGCTGGCTGACCGTCGACGGTGCGGGGCCGCCCGTCCGGCTGCGCACGGGAGACTGCTTCCTGCTCGCCGCGCCGCGGGCATTTTCGCTGGCGAGCGATCCGTCGGTCGCGCCGGTGCCGGCCGCCGACGTGTACCGGCATCTCGAGCGCGGTATCGCGCACTACGGCGAGCCAGCCGACTGCTTTCTGATCGGCGGCCGCTTCGCGTACGAGGAACGCATGCCGCTGCTGCTCGGCAGCCTGCCGCCCGTGGTGATCGTGAGCGGCGATTCCGAACCGGCGGCGGTGCTGCGCTGGTCGCTGCAGCAGCTCGCACGGGAATTCGGCGCGTCGTCGCCGGGCGGGTCGCTGATGGTTCGACATCTCGGACACATGATGCTGGTGCAGATCCTGCGGCGCTACGTGGACGCCGGCGCGAACGGCGATGTCGGGTGGCTGGCGGGGTTCGCGGATGCGCGGGTCAGCGCGGCGCTGGCCGCGATTCACGCGGCGCCCGAGCGGCGCTGGACCGTCGATGCACTGGCGGCCTGCTGCCACGTGTCGCGTTCGACGTTCGCGCTGCATTTCAAGCGGCGACTGGGGTTCGGGCCGCTCGAATACGTGCTGCGGTGGCGGATACAGCTGGCGATGCGCGAACTGCGCCGCTCGAACGCGTCGATCTCGGCGATCGCGCAGCGGCTCGGCTACGACTCGGATAGTGCGTTCGGCCATGCGTTCAAACGCATCGTGGGCTGCTCGCCGCGCGCCTATCGTCATGACGTGACGAAGGAACCCGGCAACTAGCGTCGTGACCGCCCTCCCCGGGCGCGCGATGGTGCGAATCCGTCAACGCCACGCATTCGCTTCACGACCATTAGGATAAGTATTCTTATCACAACACGTCGATTTCATTTCCAAACTCGGCCGTGCCGCAATGCGTCAGCGCATCACGCGCTGGTATGCCGCAATTCTCCGTCGATGTGCTGCGGCAGCCTCAGCAGATTGAAAATCGGGCAGACCGCTTCGACCGCCTGATGCAGCGCCCGGATGACATCCGGCGGCTCCGGCGACACGATGTCCAGCGTATAGCGGAGGTTGTGCGGGAATACCGGCACATGCTCGAACCCCGGCTGCTGCGCGAGCGGATGCTGGTCGCCGGTGACTTCGACTTCGATCGCGTCGATCTTCAGCCCCCGCTCCGCGGCCTGGATCAACGTGATGTGCGTGAGGCAGCTGCCGAGCACGCCGAGCTGCAACTCCGGCGATGCAGGCCCGAGGTTGTAGCCCGCGAAATCGGGCGGGCTGTCGCTGATCACCTGGAAATCGCGAATCCGGATCTCGCGCACGCCGCTGCGACCGAGCGCGCGCACGGTCGCCTTCAGCGGCGTCGCCTTGAAATCGGGATCGTTGCGGGCGGCCTGCTGCTTCGCGTGCCACGCATCGCGCTTTTGTACGAGATAGTCGTTCAGGGTCATCATGGTCATGTCATGGGTAGACGGCACGCAGGCGACCGATCGGTTCGCTGCGTGCCAGCGCGATCAGTCGAGCGCCGGAATCCACGCGGCCGTCGCCGCGTCGCTCGCGCGGAACGCCGGAAACTTCGCGCCGAGTTCGGCCACGGTATGAATGTCGTTCTTCACGAGGTCGTCGCGCGTGATCAGCGTCGGCTTGACCGCGATGCGCGCGCCCGGGTTTTGCCCGGCGACCAGCAACGCCGCGGCCCGCACCGACACCGCGCCGACGACCGCCGGATTGGTCGCGGCCGTCGCGACCCACGCGCTGTTCGGCGCGCGGATGGCCGCGATGTCGGCCGTCGACACGTCCGCGCTGTAGATGCGGATTTTCGACGACAGCCGGGCCTCGTCGGCCGCGAGCTTCGCGCCGCGCGCGAACTCGTCGTACGGCGCGAACACGACGCGAATGTCCGGATTCGCACGGTACGCGGCGGCCGCCTGGTTCGCGACCGACTGCGCGATCGGGTTGTCGACGGTGCCCCAGCGCGCCTTTTCCTGCACCTTCGGGTGCGCGCGCTTGAAGTCGCGCCACGCGGCGTCGCGCCGGTCGAGCGGCGCGAATCCGGCCACGTACACGTACCCGGCAGAGAACGCGTCGCCGTTGTCCTTCACGGCCTGATCGAGCAGCAGGTTCGCGAGGTCGCGATCGTTCTGCTCGATCTGCGGCACCTTCGGATTGGCGAGATCGACGTCGAACGCGACGACCTTGATGCCTTTGTCGAGCGCACGCTGAACGACGTCCTTCAGCGATTCCGGCAAGCCGTGATTGACGATAATCGCGGACACGCCGATGCTGATCGCCTGCTGAATCTGCTCGCGCTGCTCGGCCGCGTCCTGCCGGCCTTCGTAGATGCGCAGATCGATGCCGAGCGCCCGCGCCTGCTTCTGCGCGCCGGCTTCGTAGGCCTGGAAGAAATCGCCGGTCGACAGGTAGTTGACGAGCGCGATCTTCACGCCGCCCTTGTCGAACGGCGCGGGTGCCCCCTTGAGCGGGCCGGCGTGTGCCGCGGGCATACCGAGCGCGAGTGCGGCGCCCAATACGAGTGCACCGAGTTTCGGTTCGAGGCGCGACTTTCGGCGAAGCAACGAGCGCATGGCGGGTCTGTCTCCGTACAGGACGATATCGGCTCAATCTATCAGCACGGCACGCGAACTCAAACCGACCGATTCGGCAATCGATATTACTTTGGATAACAAACAGTCAGGCCTTCGGGTTATTCGAACCAGTCCGTGCCTGTACCAAGGCTTGCGACCTCACCTGTCACGCCCGGGCATCCGCCCGGCGACCGATACCGAACGTGAACGCGAGGGCCAACACGAGCAGCACGCCCTTGATGAAATCCTGCATATAGTAGGGAGCGTTCAGCATCGTGAGCCCGTTGAGCAGCACGCCGACGAACACCGCGCCGACGACCGTGCCGAACACGTTGGGCCGCTTCGCGCCCCACACCGCGTAACCGATCAGCGCGGCGGCCACCGCGTCGAGCAGCAGCGAGTGTCCCGCGCTGACGTCGCCGCGGCCGACCCGCGCGGCGATCAGCACGCCGCCCAGCGATGCGATCGCGCCCGACACGACATACGCGGCGATACGGTAGCGCGCGGCCGGCGCGCCGGCCAAACGCGCAGCCGTTTCGTTGCCGCCGATCGCATAGATCACGCGGCCCCAGCGCGTCGCTTCCATCGTGACGCAGGCCAGCACCGTCACCGCCGCGAGCAGCAGCACCGGCAACGGTACGACGTCGAACACGCGCAGCCGGCCGAGCGCGAGGAACGCGTCGGGGAACACGCCCGTCGCGTCCGTGCCGTCGGGCAGCACGGAGCCGGTCGCGAGCGAGCGGCCGCCGGTCGGGATCAACTGCAGGCCGGCCAGCAGGAACAGCGTGCCGAGCGTCGCGAGCTGGTCGGGCACGCGCAGCCGCGTGATCAGCAAGCCGTTGAACAAGCCGGCGGCCACGCCGAGCACGACGCAGGCGAGCACGGCCGCCCATGCGCTGCCGTGCCAGACGACCAGCACGTAGCTCGCGGCCATCTGCGCGGTCGCGGCCACGCTGCCGACCGACAGGTCGAAGCCGCCGGCCGCGAGCGTGACCGTCACGCCGATGCCGAGCAGCGCGACGATCGACACCGCCTGGAGGATGCTGAACAGATTGTCGACGTTCAGGAACGCAGGCTCCCTGAGCGCGAACACGACCACGAGGACGGCCAGCACGAGCAGGATGCCCGTCCGCTCGAGCGCATCGCGGATGCGCGCCGGCCCGCGGCGCGACGACCGTTCGACGGATGCGGCTTGACGCACAGCGGAAGAAGAGGTCACGGGTTTCATGAGCAGGCACCCACGATGGAGGAAGTCGGATACAGGCCATCGAGCGTCGCGCGATCGAACCGCACGATACGATCGGCGACCTCGGCTGCTTCCTCGAGATCGCTGACGAATACGATCGTCGTGCGCTCATGCGCATGACGCCGCAGCGTATCGACGATATCGGCGCGCGCGCCCGCATC
>NZ_BCPP01000535.1:0-4916 GCF_016586125.1 Burkholderia sp. E168m23 | reverse complement strand
GATGCAGGTGCCGCTCGATGTTCTCGATCGTGACGGTCGCGTCGTCGACGAGAATGCCGACCGCGAGCGCGAGGCCGCCCAGCGTCATGATGTTGATGGTCTCGCCGAGCGCGGACAGCGCGATCAGCGACGTGAAGATCGACAGCGGGATCGAAATCGCGATGATCAGCGTGCTGCGCCAGTTGCCGAGGAACAGCAGGATCATCATCGCGGTCAGTACGGCGGCGATCAGCGCCTCGTGGATCACGCCCTGGACGGCCGCGTTGACGAACACCGACTGGTCGAACAGCGGCGTGATCGTGAGCCCCTCGGGCAGCGTCGGGATCACCTTCGGCAGCAGCGCCTTCAGGTCCGACACGACCTTGAGCGTCGACGCGTCGCCGCTTTTCAGGATCGAGATCAGCACGCCGCGCTGGCCGTTCTGGCGCACGACGTTGGTCTGCGGCGCGAAGCCGTCGCGCACCGCCGCGACTTCGCGCAGGTAGGTCGTCGCGCCGTTGATCGTCTGGACCGGCAGGTTGCTGATGTCGGCGACCGTATCGGCCGACGCGTTCGTGTCGATCCGGTATTCGGTCTGGCCCATCTTCGCGGTGCCGGTCGGCAGCACGAGGTTCTGCGCGTTGACCGCGTTGACGATGTCGGCCGGCGTGAGCCCCTTCGCCTGCAGCGCCTGCGGGTCGAGGTCGATCGCGACCACGCGGGTGCGGCCGCCGTACGGGAACGGGATCTGCACGCCCGGCACCGTGATCAGCTGCGGGCGCAGGAAGTTGAGCGCGATGTCGGCGAGCGACTGCTCGCTGAGCGTCTGGCTCGACAGTCCGAGCTGGATCACCGGAATGCTCGACGCGGAATAGGTGATCACGAGCGGCGGCGTCGCGCCCTGCGGCATCTGCCGCACGATCGCCTGCGCGGATGACACCGTCTGCGCGATCGCCGTCTGCACGTTCGCGCCGGGTTGCAGGAACACCTTCACGACCGCGATGCCGGGCAGCGACGTCGATTCGACGTGCTGGATGTTGTTGACGGTCGTCGTCAGGATGCGTTCATGCACGGACGTGATGCGGTTCGTCATCTCCGTCGCGGAGAAGCCGCTGTAATTCCAGATCACGCTGATCACGGGGATGTTGATCGCGGGCAGCACGTCGACCGGCGTGCGCATCAGCGCCAGCGGGGTGGCCAGCACGATCATGATGGCCATGACGATGAACGTGTAGGGGCGCCTGAGCGCGAGATTGACGATCCACATGAAGGCGGCGGGGCAGGCGGTGATCGGCGGCGGTGAAGGGAACCCGAATGATAGGCGTCGGCCCGCGACGGGTTACTGTCGCGAAACTGGCGGAATTGTCAGGTTGGGGCGTGGCGTCCGTCGGCCGATTCCGCAGACGGAATGCGTCGTCGCGATCGCGACGGTTTCGCGCATCGGGCGGCGCTCACAGCTGCTCCATGCCGAAGCGCGCGAGCGCGTCGAGATCGACGACGTCGATCTGGTTGTACGCGAGCCGCAGCGCGCCGAGCTTCTCGAGCTGCTGCAGCGCCTGGTTGATCCGCTGGCGCGACACACCGACGAGCATCCCCAGTTCCTCCTGCGAGATCGACAGCGACGGGCCGGTGTCCGGGTACAGCGCGGGATTGAAGAGCTGCGCGAGCGCCTGCGCGACGCGCGCGTCGACGTCGAGCAGCCGGCTGTTCTGGATCGACGCGATGAATTCGCCCATCCGGTTGTTCAACTGATGAATCACGAAGCGCGTGAACGGCAGGCTCGTGTCGAGCAGCGCATGGAACGTGTCGACCGGCACGAACAGCACGGTCGAGCGCTGGATCGCGACGACCTCGTACTTGCGCAGCTCGCGCTTGATCACGCTGCCTTCGCCGAACCAGCCGCCCGACGGCACCCCGGAGAACGTGCAGCCGCGCCCCGACACGTTGAAGATCGCGAGCTTCAGCAACCCCTGATGGACGCCGATCCAGTATTCGGACGGCGCGAGCCGGTGCGCGATCACGTCGCCGGCTTCGCACTGCGCGACGTGCGACTCGGCCAGCACGCGCGCCTGGTGTTCGGGCGCCAGCGTGCGAAACCACGCGCACTGGCCGAACAGCGTCGCGAGCGGCGGCAGCGGGCCCGGTTCGGGGAGCGTGTCGGCCGGGGCGGCGGCCGCGTCGAGGTGGTCGTGCATGGGTGCGGGTTTGCGAGGATAGGGATAACGCGCAGCGCTCGAGCGGCACTCTGTCGTTTCGATGACAGACGGCTCACAATAGCGCCCGTTAGGCTGTCGGCAATTGAACCACATCAAAACGATCCGGGGTGCATGCGCCCCGGTGGACAGAACACGGGAGACAGGATCATGACGCAGATGTTCGAGGCCGGGCTCGGCCGCCGCGATGCCAATTACGTGCCGCTCACCCCGATCGATTTCCTGATCCGGGCGGCCGAAGTCTACGGCGAGCGCCTCGCGATCGTGCACGGTGACGTGCGGCGCACGTGGGGCGAGACCTGCACCCGCGCGAAGCAGCTGGCGAGCGCGCTCGCGCAGGCCGGCGTCGGGCGCGGCGACACGGTCGCGGCGCTGCTGCCGAACATCCCGGCGATGGTCGAGGCGCACTTCGGCGTGCCGATGGCCGGCGCGGTGCTGAACACGATCAACACGCGGCTCGACGCGTCGTCGGTGCTGTTCATGCTGCGTCACGGCGAGGCGAAGGTGCTGATCGTCGACACCGAATACGCGGAGGTCGCGCAGCGCGCGGCGCTGGAGCTGCCGGGCCTGAAGATCGTCAGCGTGGCCGACGCGCTGCCGGCCGACCCCGACCGTTTCGCGGGCGCGACCGACTACGAGGCGTTCGTGGCCGGCGGCGACCCCGACTACGCATGGACGCCGCCCGCCGACGAATGGGAGGCGATCGCGCTGAACTACACGTCGGGCACGACCGGCGACCCGAAGGGCGTCGTCTATCACCATCGCGGCGCGTATCTCGCGGCGATCAGCAACATCCTCGAATGGGACATGCCGAAGCACGCGGTGTATCTGTGGACGCTGCCGATGTTCCACTGCAACGGCTGGTGTTTCCCGTGGGCCGTCGCGGCGCGCGCGGGCGTGAACGTGTGCCTGCGCAAGTTCGACGCGAAGACTGTGTTCGACCTGATTCGCCGCGAGCGCATCACGCATTACTGCGGCGCGCCGATCGTGCAGAGCGCGATCGCGAACGCGCCGGCCGAGTTGCGCGCGGGGATCGACCACACGGTGCATGCGATGGTCGCGGGCGCGGCGCCTGCGCCGGCCGTGATCGCGAAGATGAAGGAGATCGGCTTCGACCTGCTGCACGTGTACGGGCTGACCGAGGTCTACGGCCCGGCGACCGTCTGCGCGAAGCAGGCGCACTGGGATGCCGTGTCCGACGAGGAGCGCGCGCGGCTGAATGCGCGCCAGGGCGTGCGCTACCACCTCGAGGCCGGCGCGACGGTGCTCGATCCCGACACGATGACGCCGGTGCCGGCCGACGGCGAGACGCTCGGCGAGATCATGTTCCGCGGCAACATCTGCATGAAGGGCTACCTGAAGAACCCGAAGGCGACCGACGAGGCGTTCCACGGCGGCTGGTTCCATACCGGCGATCTCGCGGTGCTGATGCCGGACGGCTATATCCGGATCAAGGATCGCAAGAAGGACATCATCATCTCGGGCGGCGAGAACATCTCGAGCATCGAGGTCGAGGACGCGCTGTACCGGCATCCGGCGGTGGCCGTCGCGGCCGTCGTCGCGATGCCCGACCCGAAATGGGGCGAGGTGCCGTGCGCGTTCGTCGAGCTGCGCGAAGGCGCGAGCGCGACCGAGGAAGAGATCGTCGCGCACTGCCGGCAACTGCTCGCGGGCTTCAAGGTGCCGAAGGCCGTGCGCTTCGGCGAGCTGCCGAAGACCTCGACCGGCAAGATCCAGAAGTTCCAGTTGCGCCATGCGGTCGGTTCGGACAAGGCGATCGACCTGGCGGGCGACAAGAAGTAGTCGAGGCCGGCCGCGGCCGATCGTTCGTCGTCCGGCGTTCGTCACGCGTCGCGTGCGAGCCGGAACACGCTGACCGCGTCCGACAGTTGCGCGGCCTGCTCGCGCAACGCGACGGCCGCGCGCTCGGCGTCCGAGATCAGCAGCGCATTCTGCTGCGTTGCTTCGCCGATCTGCGTGACGGCCAGATTCACCTGCTCGATGCCGGTCGATTGTTCGCGCGACGCGGCGCTGATCTCGCCGATCAGCGTGCGCACCTGGTCGACCCGCGCGACGATGTCGCGCATCGTGCCGCGCGCGGCGTCCGCGATCCGGTAACCCTGTTCGACCGTCGTCGACGATTCGGCGCTCAGCGCGTCGATCTCCTTGACCGCGGCGGCGCTGCGCTGCGCGAGCGCGCGCACCTCGGCCGCGACCACCGCGAAGCCCTTGCCGTGTTCGCCCGCGCGGGCGGCCTCGACGGCCGCGTTCAGCGCGAGGATGTTGGTCTGGAACGCGATGCCTTCGATCGCGCCGGTGATCTCGGCGATCCGGCGCGTCGCGCGGCCGATGTCGTCCATCGTCGCGACCACGCGCTGCACCGCGGCGTCGCCGTTCGTCGCGGCGGCCGACGCATCCGCGACCAGCGCGTTGGCTTGCGCCGCATGCTCGGCGCTCTGCTGCACGGCGGCGGTGATCTGCTCCATGCTGGCGGCCGTCTGTTCGACGCTGCTGGCCTGCGTCGCGATCCGCGCGGCGATGTCGCTGCTGCCGGCCGCGATGCCGACCGTGCCGTGCGCGATGTCGGCCGCGCCGTTGCGCACTTGCGCGACGATCCGCGCGAGGCCGTCGCCGATCCCGTCGACCGCCTGCACGAGCCGGCCGATCTCGTCGTTGCCCGCGCTGCCGTGCGCGGCCGCGCCGTCGCGGATGCGCACGCTGAGA
>NZ_BCPP01000534.1:0-4920 GCF_016586125.1 Burkholderia sp. E168m23 | reverse complement strand
GGTTGCGATGCGCGGGTTCGATAAATTTGTCAATGCGAGAGGCGTGTCGCTCGCCGACGACAGCCGCACATTCGTGGCTGCATTGCGGAAGACGATGGCAGCTACACCGTTGCGGCTTACGCCTCAGGAAATGTCAGAGCGACAGTCGGTGCTTTGGGACGAGACACTGAGCGGATTTGTGGACTTTGTGGCGGGTTTTGGTGCGAAGCGATCGTCTGCCGCGGAATTCAAGCAGCGTCCGCAATATCAGGTCTGAGCGAAAGAAGAATCAACACACGCGGCCGCGATATTTCCTGGATGTCCGAGGAGATCGCGAGTTGCGAAGAAAGGATGATGCATGTCGCAAAATAATGCACCGCTGATTTGGATGAACGTCACGACCAGTGCAAACTGGAACCGTCCCCCCGTCGGTATCGTTCGTGTTGAGCAGGCACTCTGCACCGAACTCGAGGCGTTATACGGTAGGCAACGCTTCCGGAAATGTATTTGGCGAGAGGGCCAGTTTATTGAGTGGGCGGAGCCCATCGGTGAGCGACCGTCTGAAATTGACGATGCCATCGATATGATGCTCCCTAAGACGGAGTCTTTCGATCTGTCGCGACGTTTCATGTATCGGGCAATGGAGTTATTCGGTAAGAAATCAACTTCGCGAAACGGGTCGCATGGCTTGCGGATCGATGTGCCGACCAATGATCCACAGTATCGTCTGTCACCTGTTGCAGGAGATATTGTCGTGTCGATCGGATTGGATTGGGATCAATCCTATTCTTCCGAATTTTATAATTTGCAGAAGAAGAAGGGTATTCATGTAATAACGTGCTGCTATGATCTGATTCCGGTTCTATTTCCGCAGTATTGCGTAGGTGATGTATCGAGTCGATTCAAGGAATATTTCAATTCTCTTGCGTGGGGCTCGACTGCCGTCCTGTGCATTTCGGAGCAAACCCGGAAAGACTATCTTGATCTCTGCAACAGGATTGGGTCCCCAATTCGCCCATCTCATGTGATTCCCTTGGGTGACAATGTTCCGACCGGGGAGGGCGAACTCGGACCGGAAGTACAGGCAGTGATCAGAAAGCCGTTCATTCTCTTCGTGTCGACAATTGAACGGCGGAAGAATCATGAAGTCCTGTACCGTGCATATCATCGTCTCTGTCGCGACGGGTACGGTGACGCGCTACCGAAGCTTGTATTCGTCGGGATGCCGGGTTGGGGAGTCGGCGATTTGCTGAAGGATATCGAGCTTGATCCACTGACCCAAGGCAAGATTGAGCAACTGAATCATGTCACCGATTATGAATTGATGCAGCTGTATAATCACGCGCTATTCTGCGCGTACCCGTCTCTGTATGAGGGGTGGGGATTGCCGGTCGGCGAAGCGTTGGCTATGGGCAAGGCGGTCCTGAGTTCCGATCAAGGTTCGCTGCCGGAAGTCGGCCGCGATCTGGTTCGGTATTTACCGGCTTGGGATGTTAACGCGTGGGCGGATGCAATTCTTGAATGGTGCATGACGCCAGCCAAGGTGGAGGAAATCGAGCTCCGCGTGAAGAAGGAATATCGGGTGCGCAAGTGGTCGGATACAGCGAACGTTGTAAAAGACGTTATCGATGGTATTCTCGCTGACAAGTCGAATGTCGAGATGGCAATTTATCCCGGTCACGATTGCAGTACGCAGATCGGTGTTCATATCGGATCGGGGCTGCAGGGTACAGGAAAGGACGGATTTTTGATGTATGGTCCACATCGTTCGATTGAGGCGGGAAGCTACGCGGTGAAGGTATTTGGTGTCGCAGATGTTGAAAAGGACGCCAATTTGTTGTTCGATTTCGTTGCGAACGAGGGGCGTCAATGCCTTTGGCGAGGTGATGTACGGTTTCCCCAGGCACTATCGGTGAAAGAATCGCTGGTGGTGGAGTTTAATATCGACGTCGAGCGAACACTGGACGATTTCGAGGTGCGCTGTATCGATCGAGGAGCACAAGCGCAGCTTACGCGACTGGAAATCTCGAGGCGGTAAGGTGAGTTTGGCGGATCGAAATGTGAAGAAATCGATTCGAAAATCAAGTTAAATGGAAGTGAGTGAGTTGAAAATGAATGCGACCGCAATAATTACAGGTATTACCGGGCAAGATGGCGCTTATCTTGCTGAGCTCTTGCTTGAGAAAGGCTATGTCGTCTACGGCACCTATCGCCGTACGAGTTCCGTGAACTTTTGGCGAATCGAGGAGCTCGGAATTGCTGCGCATCCGAATTTGCACTTGGTCGAATACGATTTGACTGATCTGAGCTCTAGTATTCGCCTGCTGCAGCAGACTGGAGCAACGGAAGTTTACAATCTCGCGGCGCAAAGCTTCGTCGGTGTATCGTTTGATCAACCCGTGACGACGGCAGAAATCACCGGTATTGGTCCATTGAATTTGCTCGAAGCGATACGCATCGTCAATCCTGCGATCCGTTTCTATCAGGCAAGCACGTCGGAAATGTTCGGAAAGGTTCAGGCGATTCCGCAAACTGAGCAAACGCCGTTCTATCCGCGTAGCCCCTATGGCGTCGCCAAGCTTTACGCGCACTGGATCACGGTCAATTACCGTGAGAGTTATAACATTTTCGGATGCAGCGGGATCTTGTTCAACCACGAGTCGCCGTTGCGCGGGCGTGAATTTGTCACTCGTAAGATTACGGACAGTGTCGCGAAGCTCCGTCTCGGCAAGCTTGACATTCTCGAACTGGGCAACCTTGATGCAAAGCGCGATTGGGGTTTCGCAAAGGAATACGTAGAGGGTATGTGGCGTATGCTGCAGGCCGACCAGCCGGATACCTATGTGTTGGCAACCAACCGTACGGAAACGGTACGCGATTTTGTCAGCATGGCGGCGCAGGCCGCTGGATTCAAGCTTGCTTGGGAAGGGCGAAACGAGCAAGAGATCGGTGTCGATCAACTGTCGGGTAAGACGATCGTGCGCATCAATCCGAAATTTTATCGACCGGCCGAAGTGGAGTTGCTGATCGGCGATCCGCAAAAAGCGCATGATGTGCTCGGATGGAAGCCAACCACCACTCTCGAACAACTTTGCCAGATGATGGTCGAGGCAGATATTCGTCGCAACGAGATTGGATTCTCCTTCTGATCTATGGCGAAAGTCCTAATCACTGGGATCGGCGGCTTTACAGGCGGCTATCTCGCACGCCAGTTGGCGGCGAGCGGTCATGACGTGTGCGGGCTCGCCCACCGGGCTGGTGTGAGCTCTGAGTGGCGTACGCACGTCGTGGACTTGCTTGACCGTCGACGGCTCGCTGATATTATCGAACTCGAAAAGCCGCAAGTGGTTGCGCATCTTGCTGCAATTGCGTTCGTTGCGCACGATGATGTCGGTTCCATTTACGAGACCAACATCGTTGGTACACGGAACCTGCTCGAAGCGCTGGCATTGTCTTCGCGTCGGCCGGACGCCGTGCTTGTTGCAAGCAGTGCGAACATCTATGGCAACGCCGATTGCGAAGTGATTGATGAATCTGTGGCGCCGTCGCCTGCAAACGACTATGCGGTCAGCAAGCTATCGATGGAGTATGTCGCCAAGCTCTGGAGCAAGCAGTTACCTATCGTGGTTGTGCGGCCGTTCAACTATACGGGCGTTGGTCAGGCCGAAAACTTTCTTCTGCCGAAAATTGTTTCTCGTTTCCGCGCTCGTGCCCCGGTACTTGAACTTGGAAACCTCGACGTCATCCGCGACTTCTCCGATGTTCGGATGGTTGTGGCGGCCTATGAACGGCTATTGAACGGCGCATTTGCAGGCGAGACGTTTAATGTCTGTTCCGGGGCCGGGTATTCGCTTCAGGAAGTGCTGACAGTCATGGAAAAACTGGCGGGCTATCGGCCTGAAGTTCGAGTCAATCCGAACTTCGTGCGTGCGAATGAAGTTCGCAAACTGGTCGGCGATAACAGTAAATTGCGTCGGGCCATTGGTGCAGAGCCAGGACAGATTCCGTTGCACGACACCCTCAAATGGATGCTGGAGAGCGCGGATTGAAGTTGATTCTTGCGGTCGATGCGATCGTTCCGCCGCTGACCGGCATCGGTCGATATGCGTGGGAGTTGGCGAGGTATTATCGAACGGCACCCACCGGCGATCTTGATGCCGTTCTTTATTACTTCGCGGGCGAATGGGTTAGCGATCCCGCACAACTACTGGATGGCCGTCCGTGGCGGAGCGCAGACGCGCACTCAAAAGGAAAATTCTGGTCGCGTGCATCTGTTGCTGTGAGAAGCTGGCGCCGCCAGCGCGCACTCCGAACACATGTCTTTCATTCTCCGAACTATTTTTTGCCAGAATACGTGGAAGGCGGGGTGATAACGGTTCACGACCTGTCCGTCTTCAAGTACCCGGAAACTCACCCGATAGAGCGCATTCGCCATTTTGAGCGGAGCTTTGCGTCGACGTTGCGCCGTACCGCACATATCATCACGGATTCTGAGGCCATAAGGCGAGAGGTGTCGGAGTATTTTGGTTGGCCGTTGGACAATATCACCACGGTGCCGCTCGGGGTTCCGCCGGAATTCAGGTCCTATGACCATGGAGATCTCGTCGTTTCGCTAAATCAGTTTCGCCTGTCTCCCGGGGGCTATACGCTTTGTGTATCGACGCTAGAGCCGAGAAAGCGAGTCGACGCGTTGCTTGCAGCGTATTCTGTGCTGCCCGCTGATCTGCGAGCTCGCTACCCGCTCGTGCTTGCAGGCAGTTCGGGCTGGCTGAACGATGAGTTGGGCCGGAGAATCGCGAGAGGTGAGGCAGAGGGGTGGCTCCGGTATCTGGGTTTTGTCCCGGAGCCGCTGTTGCCGCTGCTCTATGCAGGGGCGCATGCGTTTTTCTTTCCGTCGCTCTATGAAGGCTTTGGCCTACCGGTATTAGAGGCGCTCGCGAG